>JAKSJS010000036.1 GCA_024398155.1 Bacteroidales bacterium
TATCTACTACAAGGACGGAATCGCCACTCCTCTCCCTCTCGAGGCCCTTCCTCTCACCCTTCCCGAGATCGATGAGTTCAAGCCCGCGGCCGGCGGTCAGCCGCCCCTTGCCCGCGCAAAGGACTGGACCTACAACGGATATCCCCTCGAGACTTCGACGATGCCCGGTTTCGCCGGCTCGTCTGCCTATTATCTCCGCTACATGGATCCCCACAACAACGAGGCCCTCGTCGACAGGGATGTAGACGCTTACTGGAAGCATGTGGACCTCTATATCGGAGGAACGGAGCACGCCACCGGCCACCTTATCTACTCCCGCTTCTGGGACAAGTTCCTCTTCGACCTCGGTTATGTCGTTGAGGACGAGCCTTTCCGCAAGCTCATAAACCAGGGTATGATCCAGGGCCGTTCCAACTTCGTATACCGTATCGTAGGTACCAACAAGTTCGTCTCCCTCGGGCTCAAGGACAATTACGAGACAACTGAGATACATGTCGACGTCAATATCGTCTACAACGACCGCCTCGACCTCGACGCCTTCAGGAAATGGCGTCCCGAGTTCGAGACTGCCGAGTTCATCCTCGAGGATGGCGAGTACATCTGCGGATGGGCTATCGAGAAGATGTCCAAGAGTATGTTCAATGTCGTCAATCCCGACCTTATCTGCGACACTTACGGAGCTGATACCCTCCGTCTCTACGAGATGTTCCTCGGTCCTATCGAGCAGAGCAAGCCCTGGGATACCAAGGGAATCGACGGTGTCAACCGTTTCCTCCGCAAGTTCTGGAGGCTATACAACGACCGTGACAACTTCCTCGTAAATGACGAAAAAGCCACTCCCGAAGAGCTCAAGGCCCTCCATAAACTTATCGGCAAGGAGCAGGAAGACATAGAGAACTTCTCCTATAACACAACTATCAGTGCCTTCATGATTGCCGTGAACGAGCTCTCGTCCCTCGAGTGCCACAAGAGGGAGATCCTCGAGCCTCTCGCAATACTCCTCTCTCCCTTCGCTCCCCATATCGCTGAGGAACTCTGGGCCGAGATGGGCCACAATGAGTCGATATCCTTCGCCTCATTCCCCGAGTACAAGGCTGAGTATACCGTTGACAGCTCCTGCACGTATGCAGTCTCCTTCAACGGAAAGACCCGTTTCACTGTCGACCTTGCCAAAGGCATGGCCCGCGAGGCCGTCGAGGCCTACGTCCGCGGCCTCGAGCAGACCGCCAGGTATGTCGGCACCCAGACAATAGTAAAAGTGATTGTCGTTCCCGACAAGATTGTCAACATCGTCGTAAAACCGTAATGACAGCGCTGAGTAAAAAGAAAATCCTCGGAACAGTCTGGGACTATGTTGTCCTAACCTTCAGCATGGTACTGTACAGTATCGCCTGGGGCTGTTTCATGGTGCCCAACAACTTCATCGACGGTGGCCTGACAGGTCTTTGCGCCATTATCCAGTTCGCGACAGGCGGGCTCATCCCCCTGTCCGCGTCCTATTTCGTGCTTAACGCCCTGCTCATTGTCGCCGGCTTCATAGTCCTCGGAAAGGGCTTCGGAGTGAGGACTGTATTCTGTATCCTCGTCTCCTCCGCCTGCCTTTCCGTAATCCCGGATATGGAGTTCCTCCACTCCACGGAAGGCCATTTCTTCTATGTGAAGGAATCGGTTCTCCTTCCGATAATAGCCGGTATGCTCGAGGCTGTTGCCATAAGCATGGCCTTCAGCCGCGGTGGAAGTACAGGAGGAACTGACATAATAACACTGATTGTAAACAAGTACTGGCCGGTTTCCCCCGGAAAGGTTTTCCTCTTTACGGATTTCGTCATAGTTACCTCCCTGCTCTTCCTTCCCGGCAAGACCTTCTCTGACGTTGTCTACGGCTACCTGACGATGATATCCTTCGCTTTCGTGATAGACTACATACTGATGGGACGCAAGTCAACCGTCAAGGTTCTTGTCTTCTCCGTCAAGTACGCTGAAATAGCCGACTACATCATCTCGATGGACAGGGGAGTGACCGTAGTGAAGGCGATGGGATGGTACAGCAAACAGGACAGGGACATGCTCCTTATCCTCATCCGCCGCTCCCAGCTTCACGAACTGACCGAGAAGATAAAGCAGATCGACAAGAATGCCTTCGTCTCAGTCTCGCCCGCAAGCGGCGTATACGGTGAAGGCTTCGACGAAATCAAGACAGGTATAAAAAGAAAAAAGAAGAACAAAGAATAACAGATGAACAAGCTTAAAAGTTCAATCGCCAGCGAAATAACGGCGTATCTGCTCGTAACCCTCGGCATCCTGTGTTATACGGTGGGATGGTCGATATTCCTCATGCCCAACAACCTTGTAGGCGGAGGCGTATCCGGTCTCGCGGCTATTATCCAGTATGCTACCGGCTTCAATATGGGTTATACCTACCTCATAGTCAATGTCCTCCTCCTTCTCCTTGCCTTCAAGATACTCGGCATGGGCTTCGGAGGCAAGACGATATATGCGATAGGCCTCGCTTCTGTCCTTCTCAAAGTCCTCCCCGGATTGATCCCCGAGGACTTCATCATAGACTTTGCGACAAGCAACGGAAGGCTCATGTGTACGATCATGGGCAGTATCATGTCCGGTCTTGGAATCGGTATCGCAATGTCCCATGGCGGCAGTACCGGTGGAACCGACATAGTCGCCCTCATCGTCAACAAATACAAGAACATATCTCCGGGAAAGGTCATCCTCTATGTGGATGTGATCATAATATCCCTTTCCCTGCTCGTTCCTTCGTTCGACGCGGACGGAGTCGCCTATCCTTTCGTGACGAAACTCGCGACCGCAGCCTACGGTTTCATCCTTATAACCGTAAACAGCTATGTCGTGGACCTCTATCTGGCCGGCTCGAAACAGTCCGTCCAGATATTCATCTTCTCGAAATTCTATGACAGGATCGCCGACTCCATAGCCTTCGACCTCAAGAGGGGAGTCACCATCCTTCCCGCCCAGGGCTGGTACACCAAGAACGAGAGCAAGGTAGTCCTCGTCGTTATCCGCAAGACCGACCTCAACCTGCTGTTCCGCTATGTCAAGGCGATCGACCCGGACGCTTTCCTCTCCGTCTCTACCGTAATGGGAGTCTATGGCCAGGGATTCGATTCGATAAAGGTTTCCAAGGAAGAAGTCAAAAAGGTGGAAAACCGTTAAGGAAAGAGAAATTTCTTCGATTCTTTTACGTTTTCCATATAAAAAGAGAAAAATTTTTTACGGGCCCCACCGAAAAATTTTCGAGTGGGGCTCGTTTGTGCTAAATTTGTGAGATACGAGAGAGAGGAAAAATGACGGACTGGTTAAATACGATATCTTTTCTTATTGTTCTTGCCCTCGGCGCGTGGATTATCCTCTCGTCGATGAGGAAGCTCTCCCTCGTGAAGTGCTCCGCTGTCCTCGTCCCGGCGGCATCCCTCCTCCTTCTCGATCTCTTTTGCGGGATCGCCTGGCTGGCTTCCGCTATTGCGGCTTCCGCCATGTTCCTCTATTCTGTCGGCTATTTCCATCTTAGGGTTCTCAACGGTTCCGCCAAATACCACCAGGCGTCGGTCAAGACCCTGGCCCGCAGTCTGATACTTGTGTACTACAGCTTCGCCCTCGCCCTGGTCCTTGGGCTTGCCTGTATCGCCCGTATCAGGTCCTCGTACGGCCTTTATATTGTTGTGTATGCCCTGGAGGCAGTATTTACCGGCCTGCTGATATGGCGTCAGCTCAGCGGGGGAGTCCTTGAGAATGCAGCGGACGGCTGCAAGCTTGTCTCTGTCGAGGAGAAGCTGCTCTGCGCCTATTCCGCCGAATATATGGGCTGGGTATGCTCGAGCCGCAACAATGACGCGATATTCTCCCGCGTCGAGCTCTATTTCAAGAGCGAGGAGATGCCTTTCTGCAAGTCCGACCTCCTGCTTGCCGATGTCGCGAGGAAAGTCCTTACCAACAAGGTCTATCTCTCCCGCGCGATCCATTCCAAGACAGGTCTCAATTTCTGCCAGTACGTAAACCGTTTCCGTGTCGAATACGCAAAGGAACTCTATACAAAGGACCCGACCCTCCATGTGAACGAACTCGCTACTATGTCCGGCTTCGCAACGATGACGACCTTCTGCAACGCCTTCCGGGCTATCGAGGGGATGTCACCCGGTGACTGGACAAGAGTCCATATCCAGAATATCAAGAAAAGACAACAACAATAATAATATCTATGGCTGACGAAAAGATAATATTCTCAATGAACGGTGTGGGCAAGATACTGCCCCACAACAACAAAGTAATTCTCAAGGATATCTACCTTTCCTTCTTCTACGGGGCCAAGATCGGCATCATCGGTCTCAACGGTTCCGGAAAGTCCACCCTCATGAAGATTATCGCGGGTGTCGAGAAATCCTACCAGGGCGAAGTCGTATGGGCCCCCGGCTATAGCGTGGGCTATCTCGAGCAGGAGCCCCGGATGGACCCCGACAAGACCGTTATCGAGGTCGTTCAGGAAGGCGTCCAGGAAGTCATGGACCTTCTCAAGGAATACGAGGAGGTCAACCTCAAGTTCTGCGAGCCCATGTCCGACGACGAGATGAACGCCCTTATCGAGCATCAGGGCGAGCTTACCGAAAAGATCGAACATTGCGACGGCTGGGAGATCGACTCCAAGCTGGAAAGGGCCATGGATGCCCTCCAGTGCCCTCCTCCCGATGCGAAGGTATCGACCCTTTCCGGCGGCGAGAGGCGCCGCGTAGCGCTCTGCCGCCTCCTTCTCCGCCAGCCCGATGTCCTTCTGCTCGACGAGCCCACCAACCACCTCGATACCGAGAGTATCCAGTGGCTCGAGGCCCATCTTCAGCAGTACAAGGGCACAGTCATCGCCGTTACCCATGACCGATATTTCCTCGACAATGTTGCCGGATGGATACTCGAACTTGACAGGGGAGAGGGTATTCCCTGGAAGGGCAACTATTCCTCATGGCTCGACCAGAAGAGCCGCCGCCTCCAGATGGAGGAGAAGCAGGAGAGCAAGCGCCGCAAGACCCTCGAGCGCGAGCTCGAGTGGGTCCGCATGGCTCCCAAGGCCCGTCAGGCCAAGAGCAAGGCTCGTCTCGGTGCTTACGAGAAACTCGCAAGCGAGGACGGCCGCGAGAAGGAACAGAACCTCGAGATATATATCCCGAACGGTCCCCGTCTCGGAAACCGCGTGATCGAGTTCTCGAATGTCTCCAAGGCCTACGGCGACAAGCTCCTCTACGAGAACCTCAGCTTTGTCCTGCCTCCTGCAGGCATAGTAGGCATCATCGGCCCCAACGGTGCCGGCAAGACAACTCTTTTCCGCATGATAATGGGCATCGAAAAGCCCGACGCCTGAGAGATTACGATAGGCGAGACTGTAAGGCTTGCCTATGTCGACCAGCAGCACAAGAGCATCGACCCCGACAAGACCGTATATGAGACAATAGCAGACAATTCGGACTTTGTAAAGCTCGGCAAGCGCGAAGTTCCCGCGAGAGCCTATGTCTCCCGCTTCAACTTCGCCGGTGCTGACCAGGAGAAACTCTGCGGCATCCTCTCCGGAGGTGAGCGCAACCGCCTCCACCTTGCCCTAACCCTCAAGGACGAAGGCAACGTACTCCTTCTCGACGAGCCTACCAATGACGTCGATGTAAATACAATCCGTGCCCTCGAGGAGGGTCTCGAGAACTTCGCCGGCTGCGCCGTCGTGATCTCCCACGACCGCTGGTTCCTCGACCGTATTGCGACCCACATCCTCGCCTTCGAGGGCGACTCCCAGGTCTATTTCTTCGAGGGGTCCTACTCCGAATACGAAGAGAACAAGAAACGCCGTCTCGGCAACGAAGAGCCCAAGCGTTTCAAGTACAAGAAACTCATGGAGTAACAAACAAAAAAAAAGGATGGCTCGAAAGAACCATCCTTTTTATTTTGACCTTGGTTGATTACTCCTCGGGAGCGATAGCGCCCATGGGGCAGGCGTCGGCGCAAGTGCCGCAGTCAACGCAGAGGTTGGGGTCGATTTTGTAGATGTCTCCTTCGGAGATAGCGCCCTGGGGGCATTCGCCTGCACAAGTGCCGCAAGCGATACAGTCTTCAGAAATTTTGTAAGCCATAATATTAGTAGATAATAATGTTAGTTTCTTTTTTGGAACGGGTTTTGGTTATACCCTCTGTTGGAATGCAAATTTAAAGGTTTTTCTTAATATTAAAAACCAAAACACGTATCTTTGTGGTTATGAAGAGACTTTTGACATACATATCAGCGACGATGGCCGCCCTTTCCCTCTGCCTTTGCGCAGCCGCCCAGGAGAAAATCGGTAACGGAGTGGAGATTGACAGGACCGTCTACAACTTCGGTGACGTCTACCTTTCCGCCGGCCCTCTCGAGTGCAGCTTTACCGTAAAGAACACCAGCTCCGCCCCTATCGCGATCTACAGCGTAGTCAGCTCCTGCGGATGTACCAATGTAGATTGGACCCGCGAACCTCTCCAGCCTGGAAAGACCGGAAAAATTACCGCGACCTACAGCAATGACGAGGGCCCTTATCCTTTCGACAAGAGCCTCAGCGTATATATTTCCTCCCTCCAGAAACCCCTTGTCCTCAGGATACGCGGCGTAGCCCATGAGAGGGAGATGGCCCTCGAGGAGCGGTTCCCCGAGGCTATGGGCCCGATTGCCTTCAAGACTCTTTCAACAAACGGCGGCAATATGGAGCAGGGCAACTTCCGAAGCGATGAGATCGAGATTGCCAACATCTCGAAGAAGACTGTGAAGGTAGATTTCAAGAAGATCTCCCCCGAACTCACTATTACCCCCTCCACGATTACCATTCCCGCCAAAAAGACAGCGAAAGTCAAATATACAGTAAAGGCCAGCCGTGAGAATTGGGGAAAGACATGGGTATACGCGACTCCCTCTGTCGCGGGTGTCGAATATTCCCCGATCGGGATATGGACAATCACCAAGGAGAACTTCTCCAACCTTACGAAGGAGCAGAAGGACAACGGCTCCCGTCCTGTCGTAACCCCTTCGACAACCTACAGCTTCAGCAAGGTAAAAGCCGGGAAAAAAGTCCAGGCTACTTTCACGATAAAGAATACCGGAAAGACCGACTTTGAGGTCTATAAGGCTGATTTTGACTTCGAGGGAGCGACCCTCGCTTCTCCGATACCCGTAATCAAGCCGGGCCAGAAAGCGACTGTTACGATCAACCTCGACACAACCGGGATGGCTCCCGGGGAAGGTCTTGTAATAGTCCGCCTGATAACGAACTCCCCGAGCCGTCCTCTCCTCGACCTGTTCCTGGCCGGATGGATTGATTAATTGGATTTGAAAGCTAAGATATAGCATATATTTTTTTTGTTATAAAGGGAAAATACATATCTTTGCCAAAATTTGTCGAAGTGTGACCATTTGGGCCCAGGCTAGTCCGATGTCCGGTCATTGACGACAGGTTTTATTAACATATTGAAGACGTTACTATACGTTTCTCTTCCGAGCACAAACTTCGCAACTTTGATTCACAAGGAAGAAACGCAATGGGGGCGTCCATTGTTCTGTGATGATTGTGGTGTCGCCGCATTTTCTATGTGGCCCACACTTATCTCGGGCGTGGGCTAGCTACATTGCTTATCTTTTGTGAAGGCAGCGAAGGCCGGTGCTCGAGATAAGCGAGAGTAAAACTCCCACGTCTTTTTTTTGTATTTTTTCGGAAAGGGCAGCACCGGATACTTATGAAAGAACTTGATGGAAGATCGAGCTGCCAAAACTCGTGTATCTGAAAAGCCGGAACGCAAGTACCGCTCTTACTCGTATGAGGATCGTCTTGACGTTATCATGATGAGTGATAGCGGGATGAGTTCCACCGAGATAAGGGATATCACCGGAATCGATGACAGCCTTATCCGGTATTGGGTAAGGCGTTACCGTCGGAATGGTATGGATGCGCTGAAACGCAAGCGCTATTCTTCTGCCCCAATACCTACGACCGGAAAACCGGGCATAAAAGGATATGTCCGATATATTGACAATCCCGAAATCCTGAATGCGCAGTTCGAAAAGCTGAGACAGGCCGGTATCGAAAGCGAAGACATCATTGTCAGCGTTTCTGCAGGTTCCATGCTGGGAGAGATGTCCGGTTCTACGGTTGTGATGAATTCCCTCTTCGACCTTGCCTCTGACCTCCCGGGAATCATAAGACTTCTATCGATAGCATTGAGAAAGGACGTTACCATCATTTCTCTGAATGACGGTAAGGTTGAACTTAACTCTAAAGACCAGGATACTGTCAACATTCTCGCAATGTTTGAAAGATACGCTTATGCTAATATGAAAAGACTAAAAAATAACAATGGTAGTGAAATGAAGATGAAAAGAACTTATGCAGGGCTCAATTCCGTTGAGACAATGGTTGAGCCCGAGAGCGAAATGCTCGCCAGTTCTGTAACTGATGTTCCTCTGGAGGTCAATGACGTCACTGTTGAAAATTTCACCTCTGGATTCGATAACGATGGAAACGATTTCGAGACCATAAGTTTCGATTAGGATGACTGGCAGCAATATTCATAGCTCAATATTCCTTGCACAGCTGTTGAGTGCCGCCTCATGCGCGGATCCCGAAAGCAGTGTCGTGCTTCGTGATATTACTGTTAATAATATAATATTAATATAAGGTATAGCCGATTCAATTTAAAATTATTCATGAAACTCATTAACAGTCTGTTACCTATTCTTGTTGTGGTTGGAATGGCTGTCTCTTGCGAGAAAGCCGGCCCCGCCAGACCGCGTTCGATACAGCTCGTGCCTCATGTATCGCGCGTTACGAAGGCGACGGACATAACAACAGAGAGCATGGAAGCATTCACTATGGACATAGTCCGGGACGGTGGAAGTGCTTATGTAAAGGGAATGCAGGTCAAGAAGTCCGGTTCCGTTTGGAAAACTTACGATGGAACCGGTACCGTGGAAACCCAGTATTACTGGCTTGATGCGGTAAATATGAATTTCTGGGGATTCGCTCCGGTCTCGATGGCGGGAACCCTTTCTCTGGAAAATGAATCTCCGAGTGAGAACCCGAATACTATGGAGTTCGATTATGTGCTTGCCGAGTCCGTAACTGACCAGGATGACCTTCTGATTTCATATAACGGAGAGAACCGCGAGTTCACTGAGGAAGACGCATCCGGGGAAAGAGTCAAGAAAGACGGTGTGAGCGCAAAAGTTGATATCGTTTTCCATCACGCGCTTTCGAAAATCCTCTTCGCCGTCAGTACCGACGATACTACTTTCGCATCCGGTACCGGTATCTCGGCCATCTCAATTGTAGATATTTCGAAGGGGGGAAATTGCGTTGCAACGGGCGATCTGACCGATATGACATTCGCGTGGACTCCGACTTCTGAGACTTCAACCTACACGCTCGAGACGGATACCGACTTTTCAACCCTTTCTTCGGACGGCGACACCGTATGGGCTCCCGGCTCCTATACAAGCAGTGGAGTCACCTATAATCTTTATACGACCAGGGAGGCATTCTACATGATCCCCCAGGATCTCTCCGAGGCTGAGGTAAAGGTTGGCGTTACGTTTACCAGAGGAACAGAAACGGGTACCAAGTACATAAAGCTGAACAATAACTGGGAAGCCGGAAAATATTACAAGTATAAGATTACCGCCCAGAATGCAATAGGGGACATATACCTTGCCTGCAATCTCATTGTAGAAGATTGGACGGACGGCACAACCCATTTGGATCTATAGAGCAACCATGAAAAAACATTTACTCCTTATTTTGGCCTTTGCCGTGATGGCAGTCTGCTGCGAAAAGCCGGTGGATACCGATCCTGTCGGCAGCCGCGGAAGCCAGAACCTTGAAGTTAAGGTCACTTTCGCGACCAAAGCCTCGTCGCTTCAGCCGGAGGTCTCTTCGATAAGACTTGTCGCCTACGACGGCTCCGGCCAGTGCAGCCTCAACACGAAACTTACGGACGGGTATTCAATCACAGAAGAATCGGATGGCTATGTCCTTACCGTAGAAGAGCCCCTCACCTTGATGCTTTCAAGTTCAACCTCATACGCAGTATATGCCATACTTAACGAAGATGGTTACTGCTATGAGGGGAGCGATGACCTTCTGTCGGCCCTCTTTGATGCACTTACCCTCGGAAGCCGTACAGAACTCAAGTTCATGTCCTATTTCAACGGTCGTGCGCAGTATGAAAAAACGCTTGCCGTCGCAGGGGCTGAACCCGCATTCATAATGGGTGCGTCCCAGAGTATTGCTGTACATGAAGGCAACTCCCAGACTCCCTGCGAGGTAAACTTCGTAACTGAGTCGACCTCCCTGAGGCGTCCGTTTGCCCAGATTACAGTGAACTCGATCGTGAGTGATGACAATACCGCGGACGTCGCTTCGATATTCATCAGGAAGATTTCCATCGAGAATGTTCCTTCAGGCTTCGTCTGGGGAACCAAGGACGCATATCTGAGTGACAATACGACCAGAATAGACTTCGCCGGAGAGGATGACGCGACAGGATACTACCAGAGGACTGATAATGTATCCTATACCGCCACCTACAGCAATATCAGGCTTACCGCGTCGACGGACGAAAGGTACTATTATACAGATGACAAGAAATTGTCATTCTGCGATATCACTTCTGCGAAATCTTCTGACAAGACTAATTTCGAGCCCAAAATTGGAGGCGATAATGATTATATGGCGTTACTGTCGGGGCTGGAGTGGAAATTCGGCATGCTCCCGAAGACCCTGACTTACGACAGCACTTTTGAGATTACGCCCTCCCTTTGGACAATAGACCTTGGAAACTCGTATTATGTTCCCGAATGTCTCTCGTCCAGCGCTGATGAATGTATGTATCTGAAGGTCCTTGCAGCGATTGCAAGCCCCGGTATGACTGACGCTCAGATTGAATCTTACGCGTCCTCCGGTTCTGCGACCTATTATACAGGTGATGTTCAGTTCCCGTCTGCCTGGAGTGGTGATAATACCAAAAACTTCCTTAAGAATAACCTTAGCATGGATTCTTATGCGGAAGGCAACAAGACAAAGTATGTATTCTATTATGGAGATCTTTCCTACGTGCAGACTGCTCCCGAAGATGTGACCTCCTCCGGTACAGGCTCGGAGATAGTCTGGAGAACGGTCTCTGATCTTGTCGAGTTCACAGTCCCGATTAACAACCAGTCTTTCGACGGAGACTACAGCGTAAGACGCAACACGAAATATAACGTGACCCTCCATATTGATTCGTCAACGTATTCCGCCATGTCGGCAAGCAAGGCCGCTGCGGCCCCGGTTCCCGGCATCCGCGCGACAGTAACAACTGAAAAGATCTGCGGCTATGAAGAATAAGATACTGTTTTTTATTATTGGTTTGTGTGTCATATCTTTCGTCGCTTGCGAAAAGGCCCCTTCGAATATAAAATCCGAAGGGAATCTGAACATCAAAGTAGACACAGATAATAATTTTGTCAGTCCCCGTGACAGCGAGTCCCTCCTTGATGCCGGAGTCGAGTCAAAGATAAGCTCCCTCAGGGTTTTTCTCATAAAGAGCGACCTGTCCGACCTCGAGGAGCTTGAACCCGCCGGATCCACTCCGGAAAAGAACAAATACAGCTACAGTGATGGAAGGGTTACTGTAGACCTTTCATACACTTACAAGGGAGACTGGAAGGTGCTCGTCATCGCCAACTGGCCCGATGCCCTTACCCTGGATACCTCAAGTTATGCGGACCTCAAGGCCTCCGTATACAGCGGGCTCTCCTCTTCGGACATGAGCGCGCTCTGGACTGACGACCACTTCCTTATGGTAGGCAAGTCGGATGTCGATGTTACGCTCTCCAACCTTATCTCGGACAAGGATAACCCTATTGAGATCACCTCAAGACTGGAACGCGTTGCCGTCAAGGTCACCGCTGAGACCTCCGAGGATATCATTTATGGGCTTATCGGACAGACAATGGCCGGCTCCGATGCCGTATGGGGCATTTCCCGTGCAGATATCCTTGGAGCAGCCCTCGTCAACCGTGCGACTTCCTTCAACCTCTTCAGCAAGTTTGAAGACGGTGTCCCGGTCACGGCAACCTCCCCGATTGACTATCCAATATCCGGCTACACAGACACGGATCCGTCAAGCCTTGTCTACAGCGACCTCAATACTCCCATGTACTGTCTTGAGAACAATTCTCCCCTCTACTTCGACCTGGTTCCCGCTGCGGACAGGCATCTTGATGCCGCCGAGGAATCAAAGATGAAGGGACGTGTGACTGGAGTAGTATTCAAGGTAAGGGTGAAGATGCTCAGCCAGTTCCGTTCTGAAGCAGACTCCGACCCCAGCGGTGAGGACCTTGTGCTTGATCCCGAAGAGGGAGTATGGACAAAGGCTGCCGGTGACGATGATACTGACGCGAAGTATGCGACCTTCTACAGATACCGCGGAATATGTTATGCCGACCTTGCGTGGCTTCTTGCGTGCAATCCCGACCTCGGCCTTACGGAGTCGCAGGCGACTGTCGCGGCTCTTCGTGCAAAAAATGTCAGCGTGTACGAAGACGGCTATATGTACTACACATATTGGATCGACGATCCTTCCTATGGCCTTGCTGTCATCCGCAATACATGGTACAGACTTTATGTGGACTCGATAGCCGCTTTCGGAAATGATCAGCCCTGTGAAGGGGATGCCTATGACGCTGAAGATCCCTTGTTGCTCAATCCTTCAAAGATCAGTGTGACGATGAAGGTGGCAGACTGGGAAGAAAAGAATACTGTCAATTATACATTGAACTAGAGTAATGAAGACACAATATAAATATTTGCTTCTTCTTTCCCTCTTTGCAGTTTCCTGCTCGGAACTTAAGGAGGATGAGGTATTGGAACCCAAAGACCAGGTCTCGATAGTTGTGAACGCCCGTATAGCTTCGTCTCCGGAGACAAAGACGGTTATGGGCGATCTTGACGAGTCGGCAACACCTAATACCTACCCGATCAACTGGAGCGCCGGTGACAGGATCGGCCTTATATATGGCGTAGGCCAGAGCGTAGATGTCGCTATCACAGACGGCGTCGGGACTAACCGTGGCGTATTCGCCGGAAAGGCGGAGGATATAGTCGCTCCCTATCCGGGCACGACGCTGTATCCGGCTGCATATCCGGCAGCAAAGTCATTTGCGACAAAGAGCGAAAGTACGCTTCTCATCGGAAGCTACCTCCCTTATAAGCAGACCTACAGAGAGGGGTCCTTCGATGATAACGTCTATCCCATGGCAGCCCTCAGCGAGGACTTCGGAGAGGATTATGACTTCTATAACCTCGCCGGTGTTATCCAGCTCCAAATAAGGTCGTATGAGCCCAGGACTATCCGTGCAATCTATCTTACCGGCAACGACAAGGAAGTAATCGCCGGAGGAATCGGAATGAAGTACGATGCGGAGACTGCCCAGCCCATTGTCTCAACCGAGGTGAAGGACGGTCCTGAAGGCCAGCGCTATCAGTTGGCAGAATACGGCTCCGAAGGATACCAGAGGGTCATCATCGATTTCGGCGAGGGCGGCCTGCTGGTCAATGATTCCCATACGGCCCTTGTCAATATCGCAGTCCTTCCCCAGACTTTCGAGAACGGATTTACTGTAGAACTTGTAGATGACGGCAACCTTGGAAGTACCTTCAAGGAAATCTCCACTCCTATTACAGTCGCGCGTTCCTGTGTCAAGAGGATGCAGACGTTCTACTATGAAAAGCCGGAGCCCCTGGAGATTGCCAACAGCTACATATACTCGGATGCCGGCTATTATATCATGCCTGCCTACTGTATGGGTAACAGGCTTGATGTGTCTCTCGATACGGAAGGCCGAAACCTTGATGCAGCTCTCCTCTGGACAGATGTCGTTGATGCAGCAGGCAATGACCTCGGCGCTGTGACGAACATAGAATATCTTTCTTTCTCCGATGGAAAGGGCATGCTCCAGTTCAAGATAAATAACGATCCTTCCGGCAATCCTTACCGCGGTAACGCTGCAATCGCACTCTACGACAAGGATACCAAGAAGATACTCTGGAGCTGGCCTGTATGGATGTGCGAGGAAGTCCACGATGTTATTACGGACGGTTATTGCGCAGACGGATCGTACCAGTGTCAATATCCGGACGGCAGTATATATGACTATGAGGCGGAAGAATCCACTGAGGGCCAGTTGGTCATAATGGATCGCAACCTCGGTGCTATCTCTGCCAATCCGGCAGACGGTTGGAAGACCTATGGCCTCTATTACCAGAACGGTCGCCGTGATCCTTTCGTCGGCGGAAATTACAATGGAAGTTATGTGAGGAGTCCTCTTACCGCAATCAGCGGTGGAGATGAATCTTACATTAAGACCAATGTGAGATATTGGGAGGATGCTCCCTTTGTCTCCGGCAACGGCACTATACCGACCTGGTACAATACAGAACTTGCTCCCAACGGATGGAACTACGTAGGCGGATATCTTACCGTTTCCGAGGCTCTTGCCCATCCCATGGACTTCTCCTGCGGCCTCAGTATTTCTTACAATAACAAGGGACAAGCTCAATATTCCGGCACTGCCCAGTGGACTGATTACACTGCCGCCGACAACCAGACATGGATGGATAACCGTCTTACGGGAGACACTGATGGAACTCACGGCAATACAGGTCTGAAGGATGCCGGTCATGAGTCCTACTGGAACAGGACTAAGACCATTATGGACCCCTGTCCTGTCGGATATTCCGTTCTCGGAGAGCGCGATGGAGTGTTCTTCGGAAAAGCGGCGAAGAATGCTACTGCTACAAGTACTTATCGTTACTCCGATTCCGAAGGCTACGGAATGATGCACTCCTATACTGTCAACGGGGAAACATATAACGTATGGTGGCCCGCAGCCGGAGTACGTACATTCTATGGCAAGATGGCTGAGGTCGGCTATTGTGGCGCCTACTTCCACTATGACCATATCGAGGCTACTCACGGCGGCCACGGCACCTATTTCCATATTACCGCCGGTGGCGGAACTTTGGATACGACTAATGGAACTATCACCAACCACGCAGCTTCGCTACGCTGCGTTCGTGAGAAGCAGGACGTAAGCACATATCCACTGAAGTGATTCAGCGGCGTTTTTTCACATTCTGTTTAGGTTAAAAAAGAGGCCGGCTGGGAGGAATTCCAGCCGGTCTCCGATTTATGGATTATGTGATGGACGCAGGCTATTCGGCGTCCATCTTGA
The DNA here is from genome assembly GCA_024398155.1 of Bacteroidales bacterium. Classification (GTDB taxonomy): domain Bacteria; phylum Bacteroidota; class Bacteroidia; order Bacteroidales; family UBA932; genus Cryptobacteroides. Next base: position 15,293 of record JAKSJS010000036.1, read on the forward strand.
TTTCGATGTAGTTGCCCTGGGCGAGGAACTTCTTCATGAAGGCTTTGATGGAGTCGGCGCTGACCTTGGAGATCGCAGCCTCGTACTCGGCATCATAATCGTAACCGTAGATGCGGGAGTTGTTGAGGGCGGTAAGCCACCAGTTGTTGTTGAGGCGGTTCTCGGGAATCTTCTTCTTGAAGTTCTCGATAGTACGGGTCATCTGCTCGTCAGTGGGGCCTTCCTCTGCGAGAGACTGGATACCCTTCTTCGCGACCTCGATGAGTCTTGCGGAGGCTTCGGTGTTGGTGTCGAACTGGACGATGAGGGTCGCCTGCTCACGAGGGAACTTGTCGAAATCGGCCTGGGTCGCAGCTCCGTATGTGCCGCCTTCCTCCTCGCGGAGAGTGTCGGTGTAGATCATACC
>JAKSJS010000037.1 GCA_024398155.1 Bacteroidales bacterium
ACTGGGAGGGACTAGGCGTCATACCTATTGTGATGGCGGCCGAGATATTCATGGGAGTGTACTTCAACCTTTCTTTCTGGTACAAGCTTTCCGACCAGACATGGTGGGGAGCGGTGATGAGCGCCATCGGCGCCGCAGTGATGATCGCCGTCAACGTCATATTCGTTCCTAAAATAGGCTACTGGGCCTGCGCATGGGGCGGCTTTGCCGGTTACGGAACAGCCATGCTCCTGAGTTTCTTCATCGGTCAGAAGAAGTTCCCCATCCATTATGACATGAAGTCGATAGCGATATATTTCCTTCTTGCCGTTGCAATCTGGGGCGTTTCTTTCGGCATCGACAGACTCGGCCTCAATGTCGTCCTCTCGATAGCCCTGAAGACCGTTCTCCTCATTGCTTACCTTGGTTTTGCGGCTTACAGTCTCCTCCGTGCCCGCCGCGCCTCCCGATAGTCTCTAAATGGAAAAGGGAAAACTCTACCTCATACCTTCCCCGCTGGGCGAGAATGATCCTGCGGAGGTCATACCCGGTCCCGTTCTTGATTCTCTCAAGGGCTTCAGAACCTTTGTCGTCGAAGAGGTCCGTACGGTCCGCCGCTACCTTTCCCGCGCCGGTCTCAAGGGCCATATCGAGGAGCTCGAGTTCTTCGAGCTCAACGAGCATACTGACAGCGCGACTATCGAAGGTTATCTCCGTCTCTTCGACAATGGCAACGATGTCGCCCTGATTTCGGAGGCGGGTCTTCCCGCCGTAGCCGACCCGGGCGCCCAGCTCGTGGCCCTCTGCCACCGCGCCGGAATCGCCGTCGTGCCGGCCGTCGGCCCGAGCTCGCTGATGCTCGCCCTGATGGCCTCCGGCCTCAACGGCCAGTCCTTCGCCTTCCTCGGCTACATCCCCGCCAAGACCGACGAGCGCCGTGCCCGTCTCAAGGCCCTCGAGAAGCATTCCGCCTCGGCGCACCAGACCCAGATCATAATCGAGACCCCCTACCGCAATGACTCGCTCTTCAAGGACATGCTCGACGTGCTCGGCGGCCACACAAGGATCTGCATAGCCGCCAACATCACTATGCCCGACGCATACATAAAGACGAAGACTGTCTCCGAATGGAAACAGTCTCCGATTGAGATAGGAAAACGCCCCTGCGTCTTCCTTATGCTTGCGTAGGATTATTCCTCGATCTTTTCGCAGCGTACAGCCATTCCGTAGGAATTGAGGCTGGAAGCGGTCCTGATTACTGAAGCACGGTCCTCCCAAGCCTTTCCTTTCGCTATCTGACGGACGCCGTCTACGAAAGTATGGCTGGTTTCCCTTGTCCAGATTCTGGAATATCCTTGAACTGCAGCGCTTGCCGCATTGGAGTTGGAACCGATGTAGCCCCCTGCAAGTTTACCCGCAGTGTTGCTCAGCTGACCGGTAATGGGGAAGAACAGCTTTGCCCCATCGGCCTGCCAATAGAAACCGTGGACGGAAGTGTCCGTAGCGCTCTTGAGGGATTCGTAAGGAGTAACATTGTCCGTAGTCCATGCGTCTGAGAAATCCGCAAGGGCGGGGACTCTGTATCCGAAGGGACAGGGGTCGTATATTGTCTTGCTGTCACCGGCCCATGTGCCGTCAGCATCCTCTGTCCAATGTCCGCCTGCACAGGTGATGAATTTCGCTGGATTCTCGATGGCCGCCTGGACAGTAACGGGACCGGCTACAGTCATGGGATTCGTTGCGCGTCCGTCATCGGCGACATCATTAAGACATGCGTTGTTGTCGTCAAGCATCTTGATGATGACAGAGGCAGATCCTTCCTGGCCTCTTCCGGGGAAGGGATCCTTACGTCCCCACTGGAAGAAATATCCGGCAGTAAGGACTGAGGTCTCATAGTCTCCGGAGGCATATTTGTCTGAATACAGGGCGCCGATGTTCCTGTCGAGGAAGGTATGCCCACCAAGGGCGATGTCGGTCAGAGGCCTGGCGGAGTTCAAATTCCATATGTGCCAGCTCCAAAGGACCTTTCCTTCGGAATCATATGCTGCGATCAAGGCGTTTCCCTGGTTGTTGGTCGTATCAAAACAGATCATGCCTCTCTTGTAGTATATGTTTTTAACGACCTTGTTCTTCAGGTCAGTTGTGCTGTATGCCTGGGCTTTCCATACTACTCCGACATGGTCGATTCCCTCCACCGGCTCATCCGAGGGACCTTTGGTGGCCTTGAACATCATCTGTCCCTCAGCGGCTTTGGTGACGTAGCAGTTAGCATATGAGTGGTTGATGGAAAGGTCGGTACGGAGGTCGTCACATGTAAGGTTGAGGGTGTAATAGGTGTTCCTCTCGAGGGTGAGGGGCTTGCCGATGGGGAAATACTGGACGAGCTTCGTGTTGGTCTGGGGCATGAAGACGAGGGACTCGTAGGTCTGGGCGGGGAGGGCGATGTAATAGGTGTTCACAACGCTGTGCCACTTGGCGTTCGAGTTGACGACTGCGCAGCGGACGAACTGGGAGGCGTCGTCGGCTGAGGGAACGTATGTGTTGTTCTCGACCGTGCCGGGGCCGTATACCTGGCTTTCCCCGCTCTCGATGACTATCTGGGAGAAGGCGGTGTCAGCTGTTCCCTCGGGAAGTACGAGGCTTATCTTTATCAGGGCGCAGGTGTTCTTGAATGAGAGCTCCTTTGTCGTGGACTCGGCATACATCGGGTTCTGGGAATAGATGCTGGGCGCATAGTTGATCTTCTTGCCTTCGGGAGTTTCGCCATTGTCGTTCTTCACCTGTTTGGCAAGGTTGCATTTTCCGTTCGCGTCGGGAGCAAAGGAAACGGGATACCAGGCCTTGTAGGTGGCATTTCCGGAGAGTTCGGTTTCGTTTTCCCTGATAGCGAAGGTGGCAACACCGTCAGCGCTGACTTCAACTACATCGAAGATGGACATGACGTTTCCGTCGCTGATTGCGACAGAGTCGCCGATTTCCCAGTCGAGACGCATCTCGTCGTCGTTGAAAACGGCCTTGGTGGCATTGTCGATAATCGCTTCACGGACGGCGGTGAAGGTCTGGGACCCATGATTGATTACAACGGGAGCCGGAATCTCTTCGACGGCTTCGACCTCTTTGTTGCAGGAAACAGCCGCGAGGGCTGCTGCGAGGACAATAAGCAAAAACTTCTTCATATTTGGACTGATATTTTATGGTTTGATTATTTCTGTGGGACTATATCGTTTCCCTTGTCGCCGTAGAGCAAGAGGTGATATTGACGCTTTTAATGCTCTTGTCGTGACGAGGGAAGAGACTGAAATACAGCATATTAGAATAAAAAACACTAGGACGGAATCCGGTTTTCATCTCGTGTTATGATTGTGTGTCGGGGGCAAAGATATCAAAAAATCATTACTTTTGCAGACGATATGGGCAGTATAGATTACATAAATCTCACCGAGGCTTTCGACAAATATTACCTGCGACTTGTTGCCTACGCGACGCGCTATGTGAGCACGCCCGAGGAGGCGCGCGACATAGTTCAGGAGAGCTTCGTCAGGCTCTGGGAGAAGAGGGACAGATACACCGATGTCTCGATAGGAAGCATGCTTTATGCAATCGTCCGCCATCAATGTCTCGACTATCTCAAACATAAATCCGTCGTGACTGAATTCCGCCTTGACTTCTCCCGTGACGACGATGACTGCGAGCCCATATACAGCTACGATTTCTACGGCAACGCCTCCAATCCCAGCCTCTTCGGAGAGCTCACGCGCCTTATCCGCAAGGAAGTCGACAAGCTGCCGACGCGTACCCGCGAAATCTTCCGTATGAGCCGTTTCGACGGCCTCTCCAATCACGAGATAGCCCAGATTCTCGGCATCTCGGACGCCGCGGTCCACAAGCACATCTCCAAGGCGCTTGACCGTCTTTCAAAAGTTTTCAGATAAATCCACCCGCAAGGGGTTAAAAACCGGGTGGTTCATTCGTTTTATAGTCAGTTATGGAAAAGAACACAAACTCAGAAGTTCTGAAAGAGTTGTCCTGGGCCTATTTCGAGGGAACTGCGACAAGGGAACAGGAAGCCCGCCTGTTCGAGCTGGTGAGCTCGGACAAGCGAAACCGTTCCCTGTTCCGCGAGCTGGAGTCGGAATGGCTTTCCTCCCATGTGAGGACCGCCATCGAATCCGAAGCCTATTCGCGGATTGTCTCCAGGATGGGGAAATCCGCCTGCCCGTCCATCTTCGGACGCCGCTCCCTCCGTGCAGCCCTGGCCTTCGGCTTCGCCTCTTTCGTTCTGCTCGTCGGTCTCGGCGTTGCCTTCCTCGTAAAGGAGCTCAGGCCCGAACCGGTCGAGTACTTCTCCTTCTCCTCCCAGAAAGGCAGCACTTCCACCCTCACTCTCGCGGATGGGACGAAAGTCGTTCTCGGCAGCGACTCGAAGCTTCTCTACGGTTCCGACTTCACTCCGGAGAACAGGACGGCCTCTCTTGAGGGAGATGCGTATTTCGAAGTCGCAAAGGATCCCGAGCATCCTTTCACGATATCCTTCGGCGACTGTTCGATATGCGTCCGCGGAACCAAGTTCAGCGTGAGCGCACCTGTCGGAGCGGAATGCGTACGGGCGACCCTCATCGAGGGCGCCATAGACTTCACTGCGGGTGGAGAGACCCGCAAGGTACTCCCGGGCGAGATGGTCCGCTATCGCAAGTCGAGCGGATCGTTCGAGACGCGCCACGTCAACCCGGATGCATATCTTGCCCTCATGGAAGGCAAGGTCGAGTACTACAATGTTACGATAAGCGAGCTCTCGGGCTACCTTGAGGATATATACGGCAAGAATATCCACCTCGACCAGAAGCTGTCCTCCAGTAAGCTGACGGTTTCCATGAGGCTTTCCAACAGGGAAGACTTCGAAGATGTGGTCTCCGCCTTGAAACTCATGGTTCCGATGGGCATACGCTATGAAGGCGACAACGTCTGGCTGACGGCCAAATAGACGGAAGATCCCCTTCGACCCCACATGACTGACAAAACAACGAATAACCAAATACCAATACCAAAATGACCCAACCAGCCAAGAAATTTCTAACAGGGTTTCTATGTCTGTTCGTATCCGGCATTGCGGCGCTTGCTCAGTCCCAGCAGGTGACCGTCTCGATGCAGGATGTGTCGACGGAGACCCTCCTCCGCGAAATTGAAGCGCAGACAGGTCTGTCGGTAATGTACAATGCAAAGGCCCTCGACCTTACGAAGAAGGTCTCCGCGAAGTACAAGGCAGCTCCTGTGTCCAAAGTTCTGTCAGAGGTACTCGGAAAGGACCTCACGGTTTCTTTCCAGGGCAATATGGCAGTAATCTACGAGGCCGACAAGCCGGCTCCTGCGACCAGTCAGGTCACCAAGCTTCCGGCTCCGGCCCGTCATGAGATCAAGGGAACCGTCAAGGACCTCAAGACGGGCGAGCCCATGATGTTCGTGACCGTTTCCGTCAAAGGAACGACCAGCGGTACCATGAGTGATACCAACGGACGTTATGCCATCACTGCAAAGGACGGAGAGACCATCCTCTTCCAGATCCTCGGCTATGACGACGTCGAGGTTCCAGTCGAGTCGTCCACGAAGAATGTGGACGTGGCGATGAAGGAGTCCACCCTCGAGCTCGAGAGCGCTGTCGTAACCGCCCTTGGTATCACAAGGGACGAGAAGAGCATAGGTTATGCTGTCTCCAAGGTCTCCACCGAGGAGCTCAACTCAACCCTGACCAACAACTGGATGAACGGCATGGACGGCAAGGTCGCCGGCCTTACCTTCGAGCAGGCCTCCACGGGTCCCGGCGGATCCATCCGCGCGACCCTCCGCGGTGAGAACTCCCTCTCCCACGACAAGAACGAGGCTCTCTTTGTCATAGACGGTGTGCCCATGATAAGCAACATGACGGCTTCCAGCTCCGGTTCAGGATACGGCGATACCGATGCCCCTATCGACTACGGTAACGGCGCCAGCGACCTCAACCCCGAGGACATCGAGTCCGTGACCGTCCTCAAGGGCCCTGCCGCGACTGCGCTCTACGGCTCCCAGGCGGCGAACGGTGCCATCATCATAACGACCAAGACAGGAAAGAACTCCGAAAAGCTCGTACGTGTCGACTTCTCGTCTTCGGCTGTCTTCGACAATGCCGGCTACTGGCCCGACTTCCAGAACGAGTACGGAGCAGGTAACGGTAATGCCTCGACGAGGATCAACCAGAGCTATTTCTCCTTCTGGACGATTCCCGCCGAACTTTCCGATACGGGCCAGGCCGTACAGAGAAGATATTCCCGTGTCGCATACGGTCCCAAGTTCGACGGCCAGATGTTCTACAACTACGATTCCGCCAACTGGATCAACGACAACGGCGCATGGAGCATCGGAAGCTACACGAGGACTCCCTGGCAGGCCCAGGACTGGTACAAGGGTGCCTTCGAGACCGGCTATACCCTGAGCAACACCGTCGCAGTCTCCTATAATCCCAGCGGCAAGACCAGCATACGTTTCTCGATAAATGACAAGCGCAACAGCTGGATCCTCCCCAACACCGGTTACTCGAGCCAGAACTTCACCCTCTCCCTCTTCCAGGAAGCAGGAAAGCACGTAACCCTCGGTGCAAAGGTCACATACTACAGGAAGGACTCCGACAACCTCCCCACAACGGGTTACAACACGGCCTCCCCGATGTATTCCCTCATGCACAACACTCCGTCGATCGACATAAGGAATTATGCTGATGAGTACTACTCCGGCAGGATGTTCTACTTCCTCCGCCAGAGCAAGGACGTCGATTCTTCCGTCCAGACAAGGCTCATCAACTACCAGACGGACAACATTTACATGATCCTGAACGAACATCTCAACTCCCTCGACAGGGACCGCGTGTTCGGAAATGCCAATGTAACGGTCAATTTCACTGACCATCTCAACCTCATGCTCAGGGCCGGTATCGACCTCTCGACCGATTTCCGCACCCAGCGCAAGTCCACCTATTCCTATGCCTACAAGGACGGTTACTACAAGGAGCAGACGGTACGCGACTTCCTCAACACCGACGACCTTCTCCTCACGTACAAGAACCGCTGGGGCAAATGGGACCTCAATGCGACCCTCGGCGCCAGCATGCAGGTAAGGAACTACAACAACGTCCAGCTCACAGCGGCGCGCCTCGACGAGCCCAACGTCTTCATCCTCCAGAACTCCCTCGACCAGCTCCTCTATGCGGCTAGCCGCAGCAACAAGAAGATGTACTCCGTATTCGGAACGGCCTCCCTTTCGTGGAATGACATGGTCTACCTCGACATTACGGGACGTAACGACTGGTCGAGTACCCTCGCCAAAGGCAACAGGTCCTACTTCTATCCTTCAGTCAGCATGGGCCTCCTGCTCAACAGAATCTTCAAGATGCCGGCCTGGGTGGATATCCTAAAGCTGAGGGCCTCCTGGGCCAACGTCGGTAACGACACCGACCCGTACAACCTCGTCTTCACGTACAGCAACAGTACCTTCCCGAGCAGTTATGTGATCCCCAACGCCCTCCAGAACAGGAACCTCCGTCCCGAGAACGTCGAGAGTTGGGAGACCGGTGTCCAGGCTTCCTTCCTCAAGAAACGCCTGAGCCTTGACCTCGCATACTACAAGACCGTCACTACCGACCAGATCATCTCTGTTCCTTCCGACTACATAACGGGCGCGTCCAGCCACTACATCAATGCCGGTAATGTTACCAACTCCGGTGTCGAGTTCAGCTTCAACGCCGTACCCATCCAGAAGAAGAACTTCAGATGGATGATGGACTTCAACATCTCCCGCAACTGGAACAAGCTCGTCGAACTCGCCGATGGTGTCGATGTATGGCAGCTCAACTCCAATACGGTCGGCAGCCGCGTCTTCATCTACGCCTATCCGGGCCAGGAGCTCGGCCGCATCTACGGCCAGGGCTACACGCGCGCTCCCAAGGGTGCCTACTATATAGATGCCGCCGGCAAGAAGGTAAGCTGCGAAGGAATGAAGATCATCGACGCTGGCAGCGGCAATCCCGTTCTCAACGGTACAACCCCTGACGACCTTTATGACTTCGGCTCGATCTATCCCGACTGGAAGGGCGGTTTCTCCCAGACCTTCACATTCTACGGCGTTACCGTCGACATGAAGTTCACCTTCCAGAAAGGCGGAAACGCATATTCCATCACCCACTTCGGTCTCTCCAGCCAGGGTAAGCTCACCAATACCCTCGAAGGCCGTTATGAGGGTCTTCTCATCGAGGGTGTGGTCGACAACGGAGACGGTACATACTCTCCCAACACGACCATCGTCACCGACGTCGTCGACTACTACACTACGTACAAGTACTCCAGGAACAATGTCGAGGAGAGCGTGTTCGACACCTCCTTCCTCAAGTTCAAGTCCCTCAACGTCACCTACGCCCTGCCCAAGAAGTACCTCGAAGGTGTGAACTGGCTCAGCGGCGTTTCGTTCGGAGTCTATGCGACGAACCTCTTCTGCATCTCCAACTTCCCCATCTACGATCCCGAGGTCGCGACAATGACCGGAGCATCTATCAGCAGGGGTATCGAGGCCTGTGCATACCCGATGACACGTTCTTATGGATTCAACCTCAAACTCGCCTTCTAGTATCATGAAAAAGTACACATCATACATAATCGCCTGCCTCACAGCCGTTGTCTGCCTGAGTGCATGCTCGGGTGAGTTTGACAAGATCAACACCAACCCCAACAAGATGGAAGTGGGAGCTGTCCATCCCAGCAGCCTCCTTCCGAATATCCTGTTCTCGGGAGCTTCGGGAATGGTCAGCCAGTCCTACAACCTTGCCGATGAACTTATCCAGTATTCGGTTTCTTCCAATACCACCGACGCATATCACCGCTACCAGATTCCCAATGGAGTGTCGGCCAGCCTCTGGAACCTTTGCGCCCGCTGGGCCGCAAGCGCCGACCACATGAGGAGTCTCTGCGAGGACGATGCCGCCCTTTGCAACTTCAAGGCTATCGCCCTTACGATGAGAGCCTACTACATGCAGGTCCTCACCGATTCGTTCGGAGACGCCCCGTTCGATGAGGCGTTCAAGGGAATGGAAGGCCTCATGAAGCCCGCCTTCAATACCCAGAAGGAGATATACCAGGCGCTCATAGAGAGCCTCCTCGAGGCAAATTCCCTCTACAATGCGACCTACACGATGACCGACAGCCAGAAAGCGAAGGACCTCCTCTATGGCGGGGACCTCGTCAAATGGCAGAAGTTCACCAACTCCCTCCTCGTCAGGGTCCTCAACCGCATCAGCGGGGTGAATGACCCCGACATCGACGCTGTCGGCCTCCTCAAGGAAATACAGTCCAACCCGGGAGCCTATCCCGTATTCACGAGCAATCAGGATTCGGCCCAGTACCGTTTCACAGGCGTCGATTCCAACCTCTCGCCTTATGGCAGTACCAATGAGGTCGCCTTCAACAACTCGCGCCGTGCGGGCGAGTTCATCGTCGACTTCATGGATGCGACGGGTGACCCGAGGATATCCCTCTATTTCGTCCAGGTAGGCGGAAAATGGGGCGGAGCGGTCTCCGGAGCGCCTACGCGCGACGAGAGCGGCGCCTCCTCAGCCGCCATGCTCAACAAGGTGATACTCGGAGACTATGACTCACCCTTCTCGTTCATGAACTACGACGAGGTGCTCTTCATATGGGCTGAAGCTGCCCAGAAAGGCATCATCCCCGGTGGAGAGACCGCAGCCGAGAACTACTACAACAAGGCTGTCGAGGCTTCCCTCCGTCATTGGAGCGAGATGCCCGGAAACAAGTATCCCCTCAGCGAGCTTGCCATTTCCCAGTTCCTCGCCAAAGTCCAGTATGAAGGAACCTACCGCCAGCTTATGAACCAGAAGTACATCGCTCTCTTCTGGTGCGGTTTCGAGGCATGGGCGGAATACAGGAGGACGGGATATCCCGAGCTTACGATTGCTCCGACAACCCTCAACGACAATATACTTCCCCGTCGTCTCGAGTATCCTATCAATACGGCTTCTACCAACCCCGAGAACTATGCGGCGGCCGTCGCGAGACTCCGCAGCGAGTACAAGGGTGATGACGATATGAAGACCCCCGTATGGTGGAGCAAGTACCGCGTCGAACATAATCTTTAAAAACGGAGTGCATTATGAATAAATTTATCAAATACATGATACCGGCCGCAATCATGACGGCCCTTGCACTCTCGTGCAACAAGGAGCCCGACAGAGGCGAGCCTTACCTTGAATTCGGCAAGGAAGCCGTCGACGTGCTCGAGCTCGACTATAAGGGAACCGTATACAGCGGCTCGACCAAGCTCAAGCTTGAAGAAGCGTATGCGACTACCGACCAGTGCCCCAGGTGGAGCATATACTCCAATCTCGAGGAATGGGAGATCAAGCCCCAGCTCGAGGAGGACCTCGACTGGATCTGTTTCTGGCCCAAGAGCGGAAGCGAGTGCGGCAGGTTCTTCATTTCCGTCGACGAGAACGCCTTCGCTGAAGCAAGGTATTCGAAGATAGACGTCATCTCGGGAGGCAAGGTCTTCAAGACTTTCACAATCCTCCAGACAGGTTCAGCCCCTTATCTCTCCCTCGACATGGGCGGAGTCACCCGCTTCAATGTCTCGGCTGAGAAGTCGGAGCTCAACATCAACCTCAAGACCAACACCCTCTGGGAGGCCCGTACCGTTGGTGGTGAGAGCTGGATAAGCTTCACCGACAACGGCACCCAGTCGCTTATCGTCAATGTCGAGGCCAATACCGAGGACGAGTCAAGAAGCGCTGATATTGAGATTTCCCGCAGCGGCGATGTCGAAGACCCTATGACGGTAAGCTTCACCATTGTCCAGCTCGGTGGCAAGGATGCCTTCTCGAAGGCCCGCGAAGTCACTATCGACGAGCTCCTGTCAAGCTACGAGCCCGGCTCCGTGATCGATGAGAACATCTACATCAGCGGAGTTGTCACAAGTGAATATTCGACTTACAACGTTGAGGAGCACTTCATCTCGTACGCAACGATGACGGGCGGTTTCAAGGCCAGCCTCTCCTCCAACCCCATGTGGATCCAGGATGCCTCCGGCAGAGGTCTCTGCTGCGAGTTCATGACTGCCCAGGACAACATCTATCACGCCGGAACGGCCATGAAGCTCCATCTCGTGGGCCAGACTCTCGCCCGCGACTCCAGGACCAAGGTCCTCAGGGTCGCCGGCCTCAATGCCGCCTACGTCCATGACGTCGAGGAAGGCCATGACGTAACTCCCGTCGAAGTTACCGACCTCAGCAGGATTGCCGAGTACGAAGACAGGCTCGTCACCCTCAAGGATGTCCAGTTCGCAGTCCCGTACGGCACATACTTCAACGTCGATGTCCGCAAGGTCGATGTGGACTACATGTCGATCTTCCCCGAGACTGTTGATGCAAGTGCACGCCAGTATCCCCACATCGTCTTCGACCGCAATGGAAACTACGTGAGACTCTTCTCGGCTTCAACATTCACGGACCGTCATTGCCGCCTGATGCCTTCCGGCAGCGGTGACATCACCGGTATCGTCTCCAGAAGGAAGTCCGCCAACTTCGAGAACGAGTTCTACATCCGCCTGCGCACCGATGCCGACAACAAGGTTTCCGAGGACAAGTCAACGTCCCATACAAGCACCATCGTGCGTTTCGGCCCCTTCACCGAGCATGTCGACATGCCCGAGGTCAGGGCTCACGAGGGCAACGGAACGATTAAGACTTCCGTCTTCACGAATGCCACCGCAGCAACGTCCTCAGTCTCCATGTACTTCAATGCTTACGCGACTATCTGGACAACTACCTTCGATGACATTACTATCGATACCAAGAGCATCACTCCCGCGGCAACGAACCAGTACTATGCACTCAACTCCCAGGCATGGTACAACGCTACCGGAACGACTCTTACAGACGCCCCCGGCGAGGCTTGGATCATCACCACCAACACCCTCAAGGCCGGTTCCGGCTCCCTGTACCTGATATTCAGCAACGCTTCGCTCAACGCCGGCCCCCACGACTTCACCATCGAATGGGCCGAAGACCAGTATGCCCCTCTTGCTGAATGGAAAGTCATAGGAGAGTATGACGCCTGCAGCTGGAACGCCAACTGGCAGTCCGGAGAGTTCTTCTTCAAGCTCCCCGATGAGATCAAGGGCAAGGAGAATGTCGTCATACGTCACCGTGTCGCTTCCCCTCAGGGCAATGACAAGCCTTCATCCGTGGTCAACTCCGGTTCGACCAACCGTATTTGCTACTGGGAAATCGTTGAAATCAACTGATGAGAACAAGACTGGTCATATTGGCGCTCGCGCTTTCGACAGTGCTTCTGCCGTGCTGCTCGGAGGATCCCGTTCCCGTGGATCCTTCGAGGCAGCAGGCGCAGCTCGTCGAAAGGGTCTCGCTTCCGGAAGTGATCTCGGGCGCAGCAGGTTCGCTTTACAGCATACCGGGCCGCGGCTTTGCCAAAGGGGACATCTTTGTCTTCGAGGCTGAAAGCGGCGCGGTCGAGCTGCCTGTCCTCACAGTCGGAACGGGATCATGCACGGTGGAGATATCCCACGATTTCGTGTCTGGGACAAGATATGACGTCTCACTCGTGCGCGGTGACAAGTACCAGAGCCTCGGAGTGACCCAGGTCATCATCATTGTTCCCGAAATGGAATACAACCTGAGCGGCCGCGTGTGCTGCGAAGGGACAGGTATCCCGGATGTCTGGGTATGCGACGGCAAATCCTGGGCGAAGACGGACAGCGACGGCCGCTATTCGATGCTCTCCGGCAAGGAGAGAGGCTACGTGTACGTCGTCTCTCCTTCCGGCTATGCCCCCGTACAGGACGGCGCCTGGCCCGAGTTCTGGAAGACTCTCTCCAGCAATGACGTCAGCCATATCGAGACTGTGGATTTCTCTCTCAGGAAGGTTTCCGACAAGGCCCACAAGGTCATCATGTCGGCGGACTGGCAGCTCCGCGGCGAGCGCACTCCCGCGGACTATCTCCAGACTGCGGATTTCTTTGCCGAGGCCGGCGCGTATGCCTCGTCCGTCAGCGAACCCGTGTATGCCTTCACTCTCGGAGACGAGACATGGGATATATGCTGGGGCGACCACAACTTCGGGCTGCCCGAGTTCCGCGAGTTCGCAAAGCCATTCCCGGTTCCCCTATATACTATAATAGGTAACCATGACCACAATCCTGCTGCGACGAACGACTTCACTGCCGCTGCAATCTACCGCAAGGTCCTCGGCCCGACCAACTACTCGCTCAACATAGGGGATGTCCATTATATCGTCATGGACGATGTGGCCTATACTCCTTCGACAAGGGCGACGGTCGAGCAGTTCACCGAAGACCAGCTGGAATGGCTCAGAGCCGACCTTTCCCATGTCAGCAAAGTGACGCCCATAGTCTTCTGCGCCCATGTCCCTCTCCATAAATGGACCTGGAGCGGAACAGAGTGGAAGGCTGCCGAAAGGGGAGTGAACTACTCCAAGGCTCTCGAGATGCTCAAGGAATACGAGATGGTCCATATCTTCACGGGCCACAGCCACTTCAACGAGTTCTTTGACGTACGCGAGTGCAAACTCTCGACAAGGGACATGTATGAGCACAAGGTCACAGCCCTCGGCGGATGCATGTGGTACACGATGATGCTTGTGGGGTACAACGTCTCAAGGGACGGCATCCCCTCCGGCTACGAGGTTCTCGACATCGACGGACGCTCGATCAAGTGGCGTTTCAAGGGTGTCGGCAAGCCTGATGACTACCAGGCCCGCATCCACGACATGTCCAAGGTCGAGGCCTTCTGGAATTCCGACGCAAAGATGAGGAACCTTGCCGCTTCCAACCCGGAGTACTCGTTCGACAATCTTTTCGCTGGCATTCCGGACGGCGCGGTCCTCTTCAATGTGTTCCGCGGCGATCCCCACATGGCCGGCCTCAAGCTCGAAGTGAGCGACTCGAAAGGCCCTCTTGAGCTTCACGAGGCCTATGTCAAGGACCCTCTCGTCCATTACGCAAGCGAGGCGAGCTGGTGGTCGCTCCACAAGCAGCTGCCCAGCTAAAACTACCAGTCACCTCAAAGTTCACATATATTTTATGCCGTTCCCTCGAGCGGGACGGAAACACTGAAAGTAAACCTCAAGGACAGCTTCGGCTCCGTCTACAGCCAGTCTGTCCGATTACCAATAGAATTCTGTTATGAAAATGACTAGCAAATTCAAATCATTCTTCGCAGTGGCGGCGGCATGCCTTCTCGCCGCATGCAACACCCCGGAGGAGCAGATCAATGAGATCGAGGTCTCCTCTCCGGATGTAAGCATTACGAAGCTCGGCGTCGGTGCTGACAACAGTGCCGTAACCGTCGAGATAACTTCGAACACCTACTGGCGGGCATTCATCGAGGAAGGCTGCGACTGGCTTGCAGTCTCTCCCATGGGAGGCCCTGCCGGCACGACAGTAGTCGAGATAGTCGCATCCTCCAACCTTGACGGCGAACAGAGAAGCGCCGACATAACGATAGAGGCCGAGGACGACACGAAACAGATAATCCATGTAACCCAGGGCGGCCAGGGCGATTTCGTCTATATCATCGAAGACAGCTTCGGAGAGGGCCGTGACGAGGATACCGACATAGCCTCCGTAACGACGACGGCCACCGGAGTCGGCGTATCCGACTTCTTCTACTCCGCTGACGGGGCCTTCCTTTCCAAGGAGAATCCTTCAAGCGGTTACGAAGGCGCGACAGGCGGAGCCAACCTCCTTATCAAGGCCGGCGGAAGCGTTGTCCTCAACAGGATAGGTACCGACTTCACCCTCCAGTTCCGTCTCCATTGGGGACTCCTTGCCGGAGAATCCCTTCCCGAGCTCTATGCAAGTGCTGACGGTGAGAGCTGGGGCTATATCCCGTATGTCACTTCCGGTTCCGGGGATTGGGTCGCGGCTTCCACGAAACTCGATTTCCGCGACAATGCGGCGTACAGGTTCTTCAAGATCGCGAATCCTTCCTCAGAGGACTGCCGCATAGACGACTTCATCCTCGAGGATGCCGCCTTCTCGGCAGGTGACTTCACGAATGTCACCGCAGCTCCCGGATTCGCGGGCTCTTCCTGGAACGAAGGCGACATGCTCGCAGTGTTCTGCGGCGAAAGGCCTCTCCAGTTCTCATATACCGGCGAAGGCAACATCTTCTCGACTATCTATGACATGGCCGAGGTTCCCGAGTACTATGCCCTCTATCCCTACGACGGATCGGCCACGATCAGCGGAAGCACGATCTCGACCACCCTCAGGGCCGAGCAGACATATTCACCCGGATCATCATTCAACGTCAATGCGCCTATGGTT
>JAKSJS010000038.1 GCA_024398155.1 Bacteroidales bacterium
CCGCTAATTCATAGATAATGAATCCGATAGCCCATATCGAGTCCGGATTCAAAGAAAAATTCGGAGTACCCCGCCAAAGCAATCTGGCGGGGTCTTCCCTTTCACGTATAGTCTTTGAGAAGGAATATCGCAATCCCGAGGCGCTGCGCGGCCTTGACGGGTTCGACTATATCTGGATTATTTGGGAATTCTCCGAGAACGGCCCGAGATGGCAGCCGACAGTAAGGCCGCCCCGCCTCGGGGGCAACCGCCGCATGGGGGTCTTCGCGACCCGCTCGACCTTCCGCCCCAATGCCCTCGGGCTGTCTTCAGTAAGACTTGAGAGGATATATACCGACCCTGTCCTCGGGCCGGTCGTCGAAGTCAGCGGAGCCGACCTCGTGGACGGCACACCGATCTTCGACATAAAGCCTTACATAACATACGCCGACTCCCACCCTGACGCCGCTTCGGGATGGGTCGACGAGGTCGCCGAGAGGCGGCTGGACGTCGTCTGGGCCGCGGAGGCCCGCGGCCTCCTGCCCGACGCCCTCGCCGCCGAGATCGGGGAGATCCTCTCCCTCGACCCGCGTCCCTCCTACATCGAAGACCCCGAGCGGGTCTACGGTTTCTCCTACCGGGGGCACAATATAAAATTCAGGGTCTCCGAAGGGACCCTGACAATAGTTTCCATAGGTATTGATTAAAGGCAGCCCCGGCAGCGAGGCATGCTACTCCGCAGTCTTCACTTCGGGGTAGGTGACCTTTTTGCCGAGTTCTATTATGCGCGTAGCTGTGTACGTGTATACTGCAAGCCACATTTCTCCTTCCACAACGTCCTTCCACTCGTTGTTCTTGAGGGTCTGGGTATCGAAGACGTAGAAAGGCACCGCTTCGCCCTTGCCGTAAGTCTCTATCGGGGACTTCACGTAATCATACATGCAGTCCAGAGGAAGCATCGAATGGGAATTGACCTCGTAGAAGGAAGTCATGTACCATTCGTCAAGCACCGGGGGAAGCCCTTCTCCCTTGGCAGGAACAAAGAATGTTACAGAGGAG
This sequence comes from Bacteroidales bacterium, assembly GCA_024398155.1. Classification (GTDB taxonomy): domain Bacteria; phylum Bacteroidota; class Bacteroidia; order Bacteroidales; family UBA932; genus Cryptobacteroides. The sequence continues at coordinate 1,039 of JAKSJS010000038.1, forward strand.
TAGGACTCGTTGACAAAATCGAGGACTCCGTAAGTTACATAGTCATGGTAGTAAGGAGCCCTTATGTCCTTGTCACAGCCGGACAGGACAAAGGCAAAAGCCAGAATTGATATGATTGTAAAGAGATGCTTCTTCATAGCTTCTAATATTTATGATAGTAACGGCCCCTCTCATTGCGGTTGTGGCCTATGTTCCATCCGAAACCGAGATTGACGTAGAAGGAATCGGCGACGCGCCCGACGAATTCGTCGGCGACAACGCCGGGACCTTCCGTCCAGGTTCCGATACGGTCGCTGAGGTAGAGTTCCTCGACAAAGTTCTCGGGATTGTAGGCATCGACAGCCTCAGCACGGTAAAGGGTTCTCGTCATTTTGTGGAAAGGCATGCTGTAGCCGGCTTCCAGGGAGAAGAAACAATGGGTTTTCAGAGTATACATCACCTGGATACTGGGAGATAAGGCAAAGGCAGGGATGAAGTCATTGCCCGAATAATGCGAATCAACAAGATAGTCATTCTCGGGATGGGAGTAATAGGAACGGAAATAGGTAGCTGGAGCCGTCCTGTAGTCTGCATCCCTGTCGATCCGGCTGTAGGAATTGCCATCTATTCCGAACCAGGTAATGCCCAGGCCTACCCTCGGGCGGAAGCTGACCTTGCCGACGTCAAACCTCACAACAGGTCCGGCAAGCAGCATCGGGAGATATTCGAATCCGGGACCGTATCCGGAATAGCGGTACTTGTTTCCGTCCGCACGGTTGAGGGCTCCGAAATAGCCGAGCTCACTTGCTTCCCCACCGGAGACACCGGCCTGGATGAAAGCTCCGACATGCTTGGTGAAGAAACCGGAGAAGCGGAGGAAGAATGAAGCTCCGCTCATGACGCCGAGGGCTTTCCCCGAATCACCGGTCACCGAATACGGCGCGCCGGCATATCCGAGCGAAAGTTCAAGCGTCGTCGGATAAGCATAAGGAAGACGCACGCTGTCGTCCTCTTCGTCGTCATATCCTCCCATCGCAGAGAGGTTCATGGCCGGCAACATCATTGCCATCACCATAACTATTGAAAATACCTTTTTCATATACTTCATTAGATGCACTCTCCCGCCTCTACGTTGCAAAGCACCTCACATCACGATAAAGATGGAACGTTTTAGACGATTTCGTTCCATTATTGCTGTTCTTTGCCGATTTTGGAACGTTTTTGACGATTTCGTTCCAGAATTTTGCGGCGCGAAGCGAGCGCCACACCGCAGACAATCGCGAGGGAGCCGAGTGCGGAGACGGGAGTCATCCGCTCTCCAAGGAAAATCACAGCGAAGATCAGGGTAAAGAACGGATTGAGGTACACATAGTTCGTCGCCGAGACGTTCCCCAGTTCACTCATTGCCTTGTTCCAGGCCAGGAAACATCCGAGGGATGCCACGATTCCGAGGAAGAGGATATTGAGAAGGACGGCCGGAGTATGGATGACCATTCCGAAATCGACAGAGCCTTCGGCGATGATCGACGGTAATATGGTCAGAAGTCCGTAGAAGAACACTTTCCTTGTCGTGAACAACGACCCGTACTCATCTTCCAGATGGCCCAGGATTATCGAGTACAAGGCCCAGCACAGGGCTGCAGCGATAGCAAGCAGGTCGCCTTTGGGAGAGAAGGACAGGCTCGCGCCGTCAAAGATCACCGCCGCCATGCCGCCGAGCGCGAGAAGGGTCCCGATGATGATATTCCTGTTAAGGCGGACTTTCTCGAGTCCCTCGGTTATCCTTCCCTTGAAGAGCTTGCCGGCGAGAAGGGTAAGAAGCAGGGTAAGGAGCGGAGCCGAGCTGACGAGGAAGGAGACATTGCATGCCTGGGTATGGACGAGAGCGGTATTCTCGGCAAGGAAGTATACCGACCCGCCTGTGATTCCGAGAAGCACGAACATGAGCTCATCGCGAAGGGACTTCGAGAATACCCGCTGCCCTTTCCTCAAGGCGAGAGCGACTAGCCAAAGTCCGACATACGCGATGATGAACCTAAGAAGAAATATCTGCGCGGGGAGGAGCCCATGGCTCAGAAGGACTTTGGAAGACACGAACGTCACGCCCCATACGGCGACCACCGAGAGGGCAACAACGTTGAATATGACTTCCCTTCTGTTCATCAGGCGGCGAAGTTAATGCTATTTTTCTTCTGCCAGAGTCCATTTAGTTCAAAAACCACCCCCGAAGTTCAATTTTCGCTCTTTTCTCCTATCTGAATTTGTAATTTATTTGCAGACGGAACCAAAATGAATCTGTCTATGGAAAACAAACTCTCCTTCCGGGATAAGGAAAACATCTGCTTAATGGAATTTGAACGCTCCGGATCGGTCTATCATCTTTGTACACCCGAGAACCATCCGGTGATTTTTACAAGGGAAAAGGACTTCGCGGCAGCGATGAGCCTTCTGGCAATAGCCTTTGCCAAATACCCTGGATTGAAAGTCTATGCTTTCGAGATAATGAGCAACCACATACATATTCTCGTCGGAGGCGAAGAAAGCTTATGCCTGGAGGCATTTGCACTTTTCAAAAAATTTCTCAAGAGATATCTCTCCGGCGAAGGCCGTCCCGGAGGCCTGCCCGACTTTGAGGCCAGACCGCATAGGGTAAAGGATCTCGAGAACATGAGGAACGTCATAGCATATATCAACCGCAATGCCTATGTCGCGATGCCGGATCATACCCCATACTCCTACCCCTGGGGAACCGGCCGCTTCTACTTCAATCCGGAGGCCGTCCTCAGGCACGAAAAAGAGCAAAAGCCGTCCACTGTCGCATTCCGGCGGCATGTGACCCATAGCCGCCATGGCGAACCGTTAAAGAATCTGACTCTGGTTGACGGTTGCATAACTCCTATATGCTTCTGCGACTTTTCCCAGGGGGAACGCTTCTTCAGGGATGCGAGGCATTATTTCACGAAAATCACCAGAAGTATCGAATACAGCAAGGCCATAGCGGATGAGATTGGCGAGAGCATATACTATACGGATGACGAACTTTACCTGGCAATGGTTGCACTGGCAAAATCCACGTATGATAGCGCAAAACCGTCATTGTTGCCCGCAAAACAAAAGCTTGAGCTTGCAAAGACGCTTCACTATGAGTACAATGCCGGTAACAAGCAGATATCACGCATGCTGGGACTTGATATCTCCACAGTCGATTCTTTGTTTCTGAAACACTGATTGGAACGAAATCGGCAAATACGTTCCAAAATCTGCTGAGAACAGCAAAAATGGAACGAAATCAGCGGGATCGTTCCAAAACAGGCTGATGGACAGGCACTAAAGATCCCAGTCGGAGGCGGAGAAGGTGTCTTTCGGGGCGTTGGGGATGTTGACGAAGTAGGTGAAGCCGGTGATCTTCTCAAGGTCGGATATCGACATCAGCTCCCTCGGGGAGGGTTTCTGGCCCTTGAGGTCGTTGGTATGGGAGCGGACGAAGGCAACACACTGGAGTTCGCTCGCACTGCAGTCCTTGAGGGGTTTCTTCTGGTTGCCTGACTTCGAGCGTAACACCGCATAGTAGAACATCGTCGGGAAGGATACGTCAGAGCGTCCTCCGAAGGAAATCTTCTTGGGGGAGACAGTATTGCCGTATCCGTCCGTATACTCGTCGAAATAGCATCCTATGACCTCGTAGAGGGTGTCGGAGGGAATCATCGTGTCCATGTAGTCCTCGAGGATATTCCATCCGCCGCCACCGGTATTGAAGCCGGAGGAAAGCTGGGGAGCGATGTTGCTGTAATAGAATACCTGACGGTTGCAGTCAGCGGAGACGAGCCTCTCGGCCGAGCCGAGCATGTGGCCTTTATTGCACCCGCCGCCCGTATCCTTGGACGAATACTGGAGCGATGAAGGTATGTCGGGATCCTGCCTGTAGGCATCGGAACGGCTGGTTCCTTTCTGGGAATAGAAGGAATGACGTGGAGCGGCCACCCAGAGCGGGCAATGATGGGTGCCGCTGAAGCATACGGTGTAGTTTCGGCGGGACTGACCTCCGTAGGTGAAGCTATGGTAGGCATAGTAGATGTTGGCGTTGTCGTCATCAACTCCGTTTTTGTCGCTGTCGTTGATAGAAGGGAGTTCGAACCACCCCTTGGTAGTATAGTCGGAGCCGCCTCCGGAAGTTTCGGCAGAAGTGGTGAAGGAGCGTACTTCGCCCTCATATTCCTTGCCGGAGACCTCGATTATAGGCTTGTAGTAGTACTTGGTCGAAGCCTTGAGACCGGAAATCGTGGCGGAGAAGGTTCCGGAAGTTGCCGCAGGAGTCGTAGCAACCTGTTCGCCATAGAAATACGAAGCGTCGGTTCCGTACACAAAGAAGGCCTTCGAAGGCGCGGAAACGCCGCTGAAGAAGGTCGCAGAAACTGTCGCGGACGAGGAGGATATCGCACTTACGGTCGAGCCTGTGTTGACATAAGGATCCTCGTCGTCGGGCTTGTCATCACCGCCCTCCCCGGAACCGGAGCCGCCATTGCCGTTACGATAGAGCTGGACGGGCTGCTGACCGGATGTATAGGTTGTGAAACGGGGCGCGGAGGCATTGTACTGGAGACGGCCGTACGAGGAATTCGTGCTCGCAATGGTCGAATTCTTCTGGCTGATCGTTATGTCCCATGTCGTAGTGCCGTCGTCCCAGGCCATCTTCTTTACGCTTGTCACGCCTAGTTTGTGGCCGTCATTGGAGAGGGTCCAGGAGCCGGCGGAGCCGCCAAGCGTCAGGACAAGAGCTCCGGAAGGAAGCTCGGGAATCTCGGAGTTATCCGCTGAGAATGAACAGTTTATATGGTCCATTACATTCTCGCTGTCGATGGTGCCGGCGACCTTCCCCTTAGTATTGCAGGCGACGACAAGACGGTCGCCGGCCTTGAGGGTGGACGCATCGGTGACGAGAGTCCAGGCTTTGCCGTCTTCGTCATCCTCTTCGTCATCCTCTTCGTCATCCTCTTCATCACCTTCGCCGCCGCCAGTACCCTCGGCGGCGTCCTGGGTAAAGGATATGGCTTCATCAACTATCTCATCATCCTTGGAGAGGGTGATTGTGAGCTTTCCCTCCTTCACGACCTCATCCTCATTGGCGGGCACGACATAACGTACCGCAGAGAGGTCATCGGAAAGGGTCGCCGAGGAGACGCAGCCGGAGACAGAGACTCCGGGCTCCCATCCCTCAGCGTCGAGAAGGGCTATCGATACCGAGCCCTCGGCGCCTTCGGCAGATACTGAGATATTCCTTTTCGATATGGATATGGTGGGATACGCCGGATCGGGATCGGGCGTAACGATCGGCGGCTCGTTACAGGCTGTCAGGGCTGAAAATGCCACCAGCAAAAGGGTTAGAGACTTGCTTATAGTGTGTTTTATCATATGGCATTGTGTTGCGGAAAGGATGCAAATTTAAGCATTAATCCTTATATTTGCCAAAACATACATAACGCAAACCAACAAAATGAAACGTGTACTCACGGTCGTTCTGACAATCATTCTCCTGAACTCATGCGGGATAAAAGCTCCCGAAACCCCTGAAAACGCTGACTTCAAACCCCATTCCTACGTCCAGAGCAACATGGTCGTCCAGAGGAACCAGACCCTTACCCTCTGGGGCAAGGCCGCTCCCGGAACCAAGGTCTTCGGAAAGGCCAGCTGGTCGGCAAGGACCTTCGGCGCCGAGGCCGCGGCCGACTCCATCTTCGAAGTGAAGATTCCCGTAAGGAACTGCATTAAAGGCCATCCCGCCCAGACTATAAAGCTTTTCAACGAAAGCGGAACGTACACATATGACAACATCCTCATAGGCGACGTATGGGTACTAGGAGGCCAGTCCAACATGGGCATCACCCTCAGCCAGTGCGAGACCGCCGCAGACTCCGCGAGCGCGAACAATCCCATGATACGCTACTACCACATCCCTCTCCATGAGGTCGAGGCCCCGGTCTACGAATGGGCCGACAACACCCCCTCATGGCGCGAGCTGACGCCCGACGTCGCTCCGTGGATGTCGGCAATCGGATTCTACTTCGCAAAGAACGTCCAGGAAAAGACCGGAATTCCCATCGGCGTAATCAACACCTGTATGGGCGGAACTACGATCCAGTCCATGATGGACCCCGAGGTCGTCTTCGCCGACGAGCGCCTCGCCGAGGTCTTCGGAAGGCCCTTCGAGTCCTATAGCATATTCTACAGGACCGGCGGCATGTTCAACAGTTTCGTATACCCTGTCTACCGCGCTTCCGTCAAGGGATTCGTATGGTATCAGGGAGAAGCCAACTGGGTGCAGTACAAGGACTATCCCTACTGCCAGCAGGTTCTCATGAACGAATGGAGGAAGAACTATACGGCCGCTCCCGACGCGCCGTTCTACTACTTCCAGCTCGCCCCCTACGGCGATGACCAGACAGCCGACCAGATATATCTTCCCGAGAACTTCTACTCCGAGAACTACCGCCAGATGTTCGCCCTCATGAAAGAGGCCCAAGCCTCCTTCCGTGATCTCGACCCCAATACCGGAATGGTCTGCCTCATGGACATCGGAGACCCCCTCGACATCCATCCCCGCTTCAAGAAACAGGCTGGGGAAAGGGCCGCGTTTCTCGCCCTCAACAGGACCTACGGCTTCAAGGACATAGTCTGCGAAGGCCCCCGCTTCAAGGATTTCAAGGTAGAGGACGGCTACATAAAAGTCAGCTTCGATAACGCCGAAGGCCTCCGCACCAACGACGGTGAGGCGCCGAAGTTCTTCCTCGTAAGCTCTTCCAAAGAGCCCCTCTTCCGCATCGACGTCAATGCCGAAATCGTCGGTGAAGAGGTATGGCTCTCCGCCCCCGGCCTTATCGCCGAAGGCTCGACGGCCGAGGACTTCGCCGTACGCTACGCCTTCCTTCCCTACCCGATAACGAACCTCGAGAACGGCGCGGGGCTTCCCGCCGAGCCGTTCCGCACCGACTCCTGGGATTCTGTCCACTACATAATGCAATAACAATCACATGACCAATATGAGAAAGACACTCCTTACCCTCGCCGCTGCAGCCTTCATGGCCGCTGCATGCGCCCCCGAGAGCGCAAAGATTGACGTCATCTTCGATACCGACGCCGACAACGAGCTCGATGACCAGCACGCCATCGCCTACCTCCTCATGAACGAGGACACCTTCACCACTCTCGCCATCACTACCAACGTGACCCTCGAGAGAGGCGGCATCCAGGGCCAGGTTGACGAGGCCCAAAGAGTCGCCGACCTCGTGAACAAGACAGCGAACATCCTCCCCGGAGCTACGGCCAAGTTCGAAGATATCCTCCCCACCGTAAACGAGGAGAACTATGACGGATATGAAGCCGTTGAATTCATCATCGAGTCCGCAAAGAAATACAGCCCCGAAAACAGGCTCACAGTCATAGCAGTCGGTAAGCTCACCAATGTCGCCCTCGCCCTTGCAAAGGCCCCCGGGATCACTCCCAACATCCGTCTTGTATGGCTCGGCTCCAACCTGCCCTCCTTCGAGAACGAGTGGAACCTCATCTGCGACATCCCTTCCGTGAAATACGTCATCGACAACACTGAAGTCGATCTCGAAATAGTTCCCGCACGCTACGGCGAGCCCTCCGGCACCGACGCTGTGAGAGTCTCCACCGAATATGTCAAGACTGAATTCGCCGGTCTCGGCCCCAAGGCGAAGAAGCCTGTCACAGGCCGTCATGGTGGCGAATTCGAGCACTTCGGAGACTACTCCCTCAGCCTCTTCGAGAACATAGGCAACTGGGGCGAGGGCGGTACAAGAGCGCTCTTTGACATGGTTTCCGTAGCTACTGTAAAGAATCCCGAATGGGCCACCAAAACAATCATTCCCGCCCCCGCCCTCGAAGGCAACACATGGGTTGAGCGTCCCGAGAATCCCCGCAAGATCGCCGTCTGGGAGAACTTCGCCAGCGATGAGATCATAGCCGACTTCATCGCCACTCTCGGAAAGTAAAGACTATCAGAAAATAAGGCTGACAGTCGAGTGACCGTTGAAATCCCGGATTTCAACGGTTTCTTTTTCGGCGTCATACTGGCCGCCGGAGACCGAAGCGGGCTTGAGGCCGTCGGGATGGGGCATGCGGATTATCACTGTCCCTGGCTTGTATTCAGAAGAGCAGTCGATTTCGGCCTCAATCCTTCCGCCTTTGGAAGTCATCCGGACGGACAGTTCCCCGAAGTAGCTTCTGACTCCGTCAAGGACTATCTCCTTGCCGTCCTCCATCCAGGCACGCGGGATAACGCGGAAGAGATAGAGTGTATCGCCGTCTTCCTGCCAGAGCATGCCACGGGTCTCCATGAGGAAGTTCGCCTCTTCGTGGGTCTTGTGGGGGCTGAGGCGGAAGTAATGCTCCCAGAAGGTACCGGTCTCATGGTCGAAATGGGAAGCGACCGTATTGTAGTAGGTGTCCAGGAAGGGTTTCACCATTCCGAGACGGGCCTGGATAGTATTGTGCTTGCTGTAGTAGGGTTGGCTGAAGGCCGAGTTGCCCTGGAAGAAAAGGTCGCGGTGGTACTTGAGGAGCATCCCGCCCTCGACGCTGTCCGGGGCGACGAGGCCGGCATACATAAGGTGGAGCGGGCCGAGCAGACAGTCAGCGGTAGTGAAGGTACCATGGGAGCGGTAGTTCTCGGGAACCTGGTAGAAGAAACGGGACTGGGCCATCTCCGCCCAAGGGGCGCAGGTCGGGCACCAGCTGCCGTCAGTGAGGGGAACGACAGGCGAGGAGGCAAGGCTCTCGCGGAAAGCATCAAGGATATTGCCCTTCCACTCGTCGGAGACGGCCCGGATTTCTCCGGCCTCGGCGGCGCCTATGGCCTCGAAGACCTCGGCCATGCGGTCCATGCCGAGCCACGAATAGGCATTGAGCATGAACTGGTGGAACTGGTCCTCGGGATCGGCGACCTTGCCGCTGACCATGCCGTAGCCATGGCCTATATTCCCGGGCTTCATGCTTTCAGCCCTCCAGTCCATGAGATAACGGCAGGTCTTGAGAAGGGCCGGCTTAACCTCGCGGAGCCATTCCACGTCATGGGTATAGCGGTAGTACTCCCCTACCGACCAGAGCACGGCGCCGGTCTCGATCGTGTAACCGAAAAAGTTCACGATGCGGCCGTCCTCCTGCTGGGTCTCGAGGAAATACTCGAGGCAGCGGCGGGCCTGGTCCAGCCATCCGAGGGACTCGTAGTACTGGATTATCGGTGCGCTCTCGGTACCTATCGGAGAATAGACGCCGCAGTTTGCAGCCAGCGCGCCGTCGGGCTCATACCCGTACGTTACAAGGTCGAAATGGAGAAGGCCGCGCTCAATCATGTCCTGTATGCGCTCCTCGGGAACCCTTATCTTCGCCGCTGAATCGAGTTTCGTCCTCCAGAAGGCCTTGCAGCCGGCATAGACCTCGTCGTAGCTGCGCGCCGCGAGGACCTCCGCCCTCTCACGGCTTATCGGGCTGTGGGTAAGATAATAATCGACCTTTATCGTCTCGCCGGGCTTCATGAGCACAGTCATCTCCTCGTTGGCAGCAGGCTTGCCGTCAATCAGGGAAACACAGAACACCCTTCCGTCGGGGAAATAGGACATACCCGTTTCAGGGTCGAACTTATTGCCCACGAATATTGCGTACGGCACCTTGAAAAAGGCATATCTCGGGACAGACGCAGTATTTTCAATCGTCGTGTGGATGTACATGACGACCTCCTCGTCGGGGACGGGAGCATTCGCAAAAGCTTCCTCGAGCCGGGTTCTTTGGGAGGGGGTGAAGTAGCGTCCGGGACAATAGCTGTCGGTTATCATGTAGTCCGATCCGGCAATGTTCTCCATCTTGAGTTCCGACTTCTCGAAGGACACGAGGGAAACGGTATGATAGACGAGTTCGTCATCGACGGTCTCGGAATGGTAGATAGGCAGTACATTGTCCTCCAGGCTTCTTTTCATACATTCCTTGGGGCCCATGCCGCGGCCGAAGCTGTAGTCGTAGGTAAGGGGACGCTCGGGAGAGGCAAGAGGGTCGGTGAACGTACTGAAGGCCCTTCTCGGGGTCACTCTCTTGTCGGTCTGGGCGAAGTCCTCGATAGAGGTCTTCTCCTCAATTACCTCGAACTTCCTCATGTCGCGGCCGATGCCGAGCCATATCGGGCAGTACATGTCCCTTGCGTCGGAAAGAGCCTCCTCGAAGGACATCTCAGGCGCGGCCTCGATGGCGTCCAGCTTCGAGACAAGACCACGGGCCTCTATCGCCCCGACCACCTCGTCATAACTGCGGCCATCGTCGCCGGGCAATACCACTACGCCATATTCGGGAATCCAGATAGGAGACTCGGACGGAACGTCACGAAGGAAGAAGGAGAATGAGCCTGAAATGGCATCGACCCTCACGACAGTAGCTCCGGGGCCGGAGGCCGTCAACGCATCGGACACAACGCATGCGCGGCGCAGCTTACCGACCTTCTTCACAGTGACGTCTCCCCCGTTCCTTGCGCTGACGGAGACCTTTCCGGGAGCGGAGTTCCATTCCACATTGAAGTTTACGTTTTCGCCATACATGAGACAGGCAATGGCGAGGGAGCACAATAATGCCAGCAATCGTTTCATAGAGTATAGATATTTTACCAATCGCGGACGGTGAGGGCTACAGCACCGCCGTCAATGAACATTTCAGTTGAATCTTCGAACCTTAGTACGAGGACATCATGGGAGGCACGCGGCTCGAGCGGCGCGGAGGAAGTCTCCTCCGGCGCGCGGGCTGATGCCGCTCTCCTGACTGTAAGTCTGTCGGATGTGAACCTGTATTCGGATGAGCCGAAAGTAAGGACCGTGCCCTCCTCGGCCTTGTATTCGAAGATATGTCTGCGACCTTTCTTCAGTACGGACGCAACAGGATATGAGCCAAGAACAACCTCCCCGCCATAGTCCATAAGGAACACGTCGCGGGGTACAGCCATCTCGCCGCGGTAGCCGTTCCCGGGATCATCGTATCCGGTATATCTCCAATTGGCATCCCATCCCACCATAACAGGTTTCGGGGCGTCCTGGAAGATTATGGCCGCATAATACTCGAAACCATAGTCCGCAAGCGTAGAGTACTTCTCGGGAGTAAAAACAGTGCCGTCGAACTCTCCTATCTGATACGTAGTCACAAAGCCAAGGTCCTTCCAGTTGGAATGGGAGGCAAGCAGCACCCATTTCTCTCCGTCACCATATGGCAGTTTGAAGAGGTCTGGGCATTCCCATGCACCTCCCCATATCTCCTCGGGCTGGTCCAGACGGTTCGCGAAAGTCCAGTTGATGAGATTTTCGGAAGTGAAGAATTCGAGGGCCGCCGAGCGGGTAAGTATCATGACCCATTTTCCACTTTCCTCGTGGAACAAGACCTTTGCGTCACGGCACTGAGTGTCGGAGAGTGGACCGACGACCGGATTGCCGGGATACTTCTCGAAAGAATATCCGCCATCAAGACTGTATGCTATCGCTATCCTCTGGTTGTAGATCCCGTCGTTCGATGTCGAGGTATAAAAGGCAAGGACAGCGCCCTTTCCGAGTCCTGACACATTGTCCTCGTCAACGACGCAGCTTCCGGACCAGCAAAGTCCGAGCGAGTCGGGAAGTATCGGTGTGTCGCACTGTCTCCAACGATAGAGGTCGCGGCTCACGGCGTGGCCCCATGAAGTGTTGCCGCCCTGGGCCGAAACAGGGTTCTGCTGATAATAAAGATGGTAGAGGCCATCTTTATAGAGAAGTCCGTTGGGATCGTTCATCCAGCCTGTTCCCGGGCGGAAGTGGAGCTTCGGGGAAGGGTTCGCAAGGAACCTGCGGTATGGCCCTGCGGCAAGTTTGTCGAAGAAGACAGCCTCCTCAGGGATACCTTCGAAAACGACTCTCACGTCAGCAGGGACAGTGAACGGGACCGTATACTGGACCGAGTCAAGGGCCCCGTTGATGGCAAGCGGCGCTCCGACCATATTTCCGTCCATGTCATATAGCGTCATCGTCGCTCCCCACGATTGCTCGTTAACCGGCAGAAGCAGCGTCTCTCCCTTCCGGAGATTCACTTCCGGATTTGAAGGGTCGATTGTCAGACTGCGTACGCAGCCCGATACTGAGATAGTGAGAAGAACTACGAAGAGAGAAAATCTTTGCATCGATAAGTCTTTTACTCTGCTGAACTGTCAAATACGTATCTGTAACGGAAGCGGCCGTCGGGAGCGGAGTCGCCGTCGGAAAGACAGGTCTGGATGTCGCCGTCCTTGGCGGCGTTGTCTATCCACTTGAAGTCTATCATGAATTTCGACGGGTCCTTGATCCCGAGAGATGCGAGAGGAACGGCGACCTCGATGAAGCGGTCGTTGACGGAGCAGTCGACTTCCTCAATCTTCTTCCAGGAATATCCGCCTTCGGAGACCTCCAGATTGACTTTCTTAGCAGACATAGCGAGGCCCTTGACGACGAAGTGGAAGCCCTCCCAGGCGGGAGCGGAGGAGCCGGGGCCGGGCTCCACTCCGATGAAGAGCTTCATCCAGTCCGCCGATCCGACGTTCTTGAACTTGGAGGCCGTCTGGGCATAGAAATAGAGGTTGGTGCCGTCTGTCGCGACCTTGCAGAGCTCTATGTCGTTCTTCGCGGTGGTATTTGTCAGCATGCCGACTTTCCCGTAACCGATATGCTTGTGCTCGGTGGCATCACCGCAGTCGTCGCCGTAGGCGGCATCGACGCTGTACCAGTCGGCAGCATTGTCGTCAAGAGTAATGTCATAGGTCTTCGAATAAACGGGTCTCTCCGGCGTACCCTTGAACTTGCGGCACATGTCGGCGAGATAGTAGTAATATGTGTCGCCGAAGCCGCCGCGGACAGGCTCGAGGTCACGGCTGTATTCGTGGTTGAAATGGTCGACGAACTGACATCCGAATTCAGTCGAGGACATGCCGAGCATGCTGTTTTCCGAGGGAGCCAGCCTCATTGCCATCCACTCGTTCCATCCGGTGAAGAAGAGGTGCTTGGGATTGTAGGACATTGCCTTCTCGAACTGTTTCCAGAAGTGGATGCCCTTTTCAGGGACCTTGACGTCGGGCTCGGTCCATGTAACGGGATCGAAACTGCGGCCGATGTTGTCGAGAGGGTGGGTAGCGGCCATTACAGAGGCCTCCTCGATCTCGCCGCCGTGCATGCCGGGCTTCTGGGGATACCAGCTGCCCCAGGGCCACTTGTCCTCGCCGGCGACGTTGTCATACCAGTCGTCCATGCCGGGGATTCCCTTATAGTAGAACCAGGAATAGCGGATTGTGAAATCGGTCTTTTTCGTAGGGGTCAGGGCCGGTTCATAGGCAAGGAGAAGAGGCTTGCCCTTCCATTGGAACCAGAGGTCCTTGTATTTGCGGGGGGTATATATCTCCGAGAGGAGCCTCTTGAAGACGGCATCCTGTTCGGAGTTGAGAAGGTACGCGAACTGAGGGGTCCTGCAGCCCTTCGCACGAAGGGCGTCGAACTCCTCGCAGAGTACCTTGAGATTGTCTATGTAGTCAAAGCCGTTGGTCGCATCGATGTAGATTACGTCAACGCCGGCATCGGTCAGCATCTGGGCGTGCTTCCTGAAGACCCAGTCGTCATCCGCGATATAATATCCAAGATAAGGCTCACCCCAGTGGTGGAAAGCATTGAAGGGGCCGAAATTGGATTTCTGGGGATCGGCGGGATTGTAGAGAAGCTCGTTGTTGTAGGGACTGCGTGTATCAGTCCCGTCAGGATACACGACAGAGTTGTGATTCTCGAAAGTATCGTAGCCGTGGCAGCCGTGCCACAGGAAATAGAATATTCCTACGGTCTTGTCATCCTTGGGCTCGGGATAGTCCGTCATCCAGTTGCCCTGGGGGTCGAGCGCAACCCAGGTCATAGGTTCCGCGGCCAGAGGGTCGAGGAAGGCCATCGCCTCGGGATAGCCCTCCGACAGGACGCGCGCGCACGTACCGAAGACCGGCCGCACGATCCGCCCCGCGCCGCTCCCGCAGAGGACGCCGCGGAGCGCCGCCGCGGACAAGGGTCCTTCGT
>JAKSJS010000039.1 GCA_024398155.1 Bacteroidales bacterium
GTCGGTGAAGAGGATGGCTTCCTGATTGCCGTTGCCCATCAGCTCGCGAAGGTCGGAGCCCGCGAGCTCGCGCACGTCCTTGCCGTCGATAGTTATGCGGCCGGATCCCACGTCATAGAAGCGGGGTATGAGGTCAACGAGAGTGCTCTTTCCGGAGCCGGACTGGCCGACGATAGCGACGGTCCTGCCCTTCTCGATCTCTATGTTTATGTCGCTGAGGACTTCTTTCATGCCATTGTACGAGAAGGATACGTTCTCGAACTTTATCGAGCTTTCGAAGGAGCTTATTTCCTTGGGCTCCGCGGGGTCCTTGATAGTGTTCTCGGCGAGGAGTATCTTGTCGATGCGCTCCATAGAGGCGAGGCCCTTGGGTATCTGGTAGGTGGCTTTCGAGAGATCCTTTATCGGCTGGAGGACGCTGTAGAGGATGGTCATGTAGAAGATGAAGGTCGGGGCGTCGATCATGTTCGAGCCGTTCAGGATAAGGGTGCCGCCGAACCAGAGCACCGCCATTATCATTATCGTGCCGAGGAATTCGCTGACGGGATGGGCCGAGGCCTGGCGGGTCGCGACGCGGCTGAAGATCCTTCTGTATTCGTTGCATGTCTCGAGGAAGCGGGACTTCATCTTGTCCTCGGCGTTGAAGGCCTTTATCACGCGGAGGCCTCCGAGGCTCTCGTCGAGCTGGCTCATCGTGTCGCTCCATTTGTTCTGGGCGGCGAGGGATTTGCGCTTGAGGGTCTTGCCGAGCGCACCCATGCCCCACGCGATAAGGGGAACGACGGTAAGCGTGAAGACCGTAAGCTTCCAGTTTATCGCTATCAGCGTACCGAAGTAGAACAGTATGAGGATAGGGTTCTTGATGAGCATGTCGAGTACACTTCCAATCGAGTTCTCGATCTCGTTCACATCGCCGCTCATCCTCGCCACTATGTCGCCCTTCCTTTCGTCGGAGAAGAACCCGAGGGGGAGGGACATGAGCTTGTTGTAGACCTGGGTGCGGAGGTCACGGACGATACCCGTCCTCAGGGGGATCATCACCGCGGAGGCGCCGAAGTAGCAGCTGCATTTGAGGGCCGTCATCACGGCGAGGAATCCTCCTATCATGAGGAGCACCGACGAACCGCTGTGGGTCTTCATCATGTCGGTGAAGAACCAGTTGAGGTCGTTCAGGGCGTAGTTGAAGAAGTTGCTCATGTCGAATTCACTGATAGGAATGAACTCGTAGCTCGCGGTATCCATCTTGAAGAGTATCCTCAGGAGGGGGATTATCAGGGCGAAGGAGAATATGTTGAATACGGCGGAAAAGACGTTCAGGAAGACTGAACCGAAGAGATTTCCGCTGTAGGGCTTTGCAAAACGCTTGAGTATCTGTAGGAATTCCTTCATAAAACTTCTTTGAAAGCAATAATCTTTCAAAGATAGGAATAATTTGGGAATTACAGCATGCGGTAGAGCCAGTGATAGATCAAAAATGTCCTCTTGAGGAGAACGTCATAGTCTATCGTGTCGGGGGTGTCCCAGGTCTTGTTGGTGTTCATCGTTATGCCGGAAGTGAAGAGGACCGTCGGAATCCTGTTGTCGACGAATGCCCTCTGGTCGGAGAGACGGTAGAACACCTGGGTGAATTTCTTGCTGCCGTAGTAGGAGTATTCGAGGTCGAGCCTCGTGTCGCTGAAGCGGTTGACGTACGAGGCGACATCCTGGCGGTCGGAGGGGATGGACTTGTTGCCGAGCATGAGAAGGTAGTTCGGACGCCCTTCGTTGACGGGGGATAGGGTGCAGCCTATCTGCTCGATGTTGATCATGAGGGCGACGCGGTCGCGGGTAACGATGCGGCCGCTTGCGCGGTCCTGGAGACGGCCCGAGCATATTGCGTTCCATAGGGCGCCGGATCCGCTGAGGTTAGCCTCCTTGCCGTCGAAGAAGACAAACAGGATGTTGGATTTGATAGTCCGGCCTTCGCCCGAGAGATAGGCGAACATCTTGGCAAGGGCGAGGGAGACTGCGACGCCGGAGGCGTTGGAGTCCGCGCCCGGATAGATGTTGCCGCCAATCTTGCCGAGGTTGTCGTAGTGGGCTCCGACTATTATGTATTTGTCAGAAGCGGTGGACGCAGGGACGGGAGCGATTATGTTGTGGACGGCGGGGCCTTTGACGTCCTTTGAGGAAAGGACATAGGGGTCAAGCCCGTATCCACGGAGCTGGTCAATAAGGAAATAGGCGGCTTCGGAGGAGCCGCGGGTCCCGGCGGCGCGGCCGGCGCAGAGCGTGTCGCAGAGGCGGCCTACCTTGTCCTCGAGGAACTTTCCGCGCACGAGATTCTGGGCTGCCGCTTCGGTCGCGGTGCGGACTGTCTGGGCCGAGGCATAGCCGCAGCCGAGCCCCAGAAGGAGCAAAAAAGTCAGCGTTTTTCTCCGAAGTGACATAATAAATCGCTACATTTGTAAGATTTGGCGCGCGTGTTGCCTCCAAGCCGGTGACAAAGGTAGCCAAAATATCCGTTTTTCAATGAAGAATGTTGTCCGGCATATCGTTATTCTTGCCCTTGTGGCCTTCGCCTTCGCAGCGGAGGCCCGTGCCCAGTATGATACGGACGCCTTTTCCCTCCGCGGCCGCCAGGCCCTTGCCGATGGCCGCTATGCCACAGCAATCGAGAACTTCAATATCCTCGCGAGGATAGACTCTACGGACAACTACACCTATTTCTTCCGCGGCATAGCGAAGTACAACCTCGGTGACCTTCGCGGAGCGATGAGGGATTTCGACACTTCTGTCCGCCTCAATCCCGTCTTCACTTCCGGATACCACTACCGTGCCATCACAAGAAGCCGCGTCGGCCAGTACGACAAGGCTCTCGAGGACCTGGAGACCGCAATCCATCTCCGTCCCGGTTTCACCGGCCTGTACTACAGCCGCGGCGTGACTTATTTCCTTTCCCAGCAGTTCGAGAAGGCCGTTGCCGATTTCAACCGCTACATAAAGAAAGAACCCCGCGACCCTTCCGCATATCTCAACAGGGGAGCCTCCCTACTTTTCCTCGGCGATACCCTCAAGGCCCTCGATGACTACAACAAGGCCATAAAGCTCGACCGCTTCGATCCCGAAGGATATCTCCGCCGCGGCCGCCTCTATGCAGGCCAGCAGAAGTTCGAGGAGGCGATAGCCGACCTCGACAAGGCCGTCGACCTCGACTCGACCAATACCTTCGCCTATTTCAACAGGGCCCTGATGCTCTACGACATGCAGGACTACAACAGGGCGATGGCCGACCTCAACCGTGTCCTCAAGGACGAGCCAGGCAACGCCCTGACCCTCTACAACAGAGGCCTCATAAGCGCCCAGGTGGGCGATTTCGGGGCCGCTCTCGAGGATATGGACCGAGTCCTCAACATCAATCCCAACAACGTCCTCGCGTACTTCAACCGTGCCTCGATATTCATCGAGATGGAGCGCTACGAGGAGGCCCTCGAGGACTACGACAAGGCCATCGAACTCTATCCGGACTTCGCGAAAGCCTACATGAACCGCTCCTATGTGAACAATCTTCTCGGCCATAAGAAAGCTTCCAAGTCCGATTATGAGACCGCCCAGAAGAAGGTCCGCGAATACAGGGAGAAGAACCGTACCGACGCCGGGTCCTTCGCCGACACGACCAAGAAATACAGCTCCCTGCTGGCTCTCGATGCCGATTTCGCCAAAAAGGATTTCGACGATGAGCTTCTCCAGCATCGCGACATCGACATACGCCTGAAACCTCTCTACCGCTTCGTCCTCGCTTCGGACCGCGACAATACCAAATACGCCCTTTCGAGGAAGTACGAGAACAGCCTGCTGTCGAAGTTCGAGTCCTCGATGCCTTACGCGATAGAGGTCTCGACGGGCGACAGCCTCTTCAACCGCGCCCATTCCGAGGCGCTCGAGAGGAAGCTCTACGGCGCGGCGGACGACGGGTCGCCCCGCAACTCCTTCATGAAAGCCCTTCTCGAAGGCGCCCAGAGCCGTTTCAACTCTTCACTCGGCTATTACGACATGGCGATAGGGGAGGATGACGAGCTTGTCCTCTCGAGCGACCGCTATGAGGCCCTTTACCGGGCATTCTATCTTATGAACCGGGGCGTCCTGCGCGCCGAGATGATAGACTTCCTCGCCTCGATAGAGACGAGCGTCCAGGTCTTGTCGATGGACGACAGCGGACGTACGAGGGCAAGGGTCAAGGACCAGGTGGGAACCAAGTACGACTATTCGGAGGCTATCGCCGACATGTCCGCGGCCGCCCTGATCGTGAACGACCTTCCCTATCTGTACTTCAACCTGGGCAATCTCTATTGCCTCGCATCCGAACATGTCGAGTCGATAGAGAACTACACCAAAGCCATCTCCCTGTATCCTTACATGGGCGATGCCTTCTACAACAGGGGACTCGTGCTTATCTATCTCAAGGACAAGGAGAAGGCCTGCATAGACCTTTCCAGGGCCGGAGAGCTCGGCGTTGCCGAGGCCTACGGCGTCATAAAGAAATATTGCGAAGAGGAGGAGTAGACGGTATGGTGAGGTTCATGAGTTTCAAGTCCGGAAGTTCGGGCAACTGCTACTACATAGGTTCCGAGAAGGGAGGGCTGCTGGTCGACGCCGGCGCAAGCCTGCGCGGCGTCAAGAAGACCCTCGCCGAGAACGGCCTCTCCCTTGACTGCTTCTCCGCGATACTCGTGACGCACGACCACTTCGACCATGTCCACAATCTCGGCTCTTTCTGCAAGAAACTTCTGAGGCCCGTCTATGCGACTCCGAGAGTCCATGCCGCCCTCGCCAGATATCCCCTTACCTGCGGAGTGATCAATCCATGCCGCAAGGACATTCCGGTCGGCGAGACCGTCGAAATTCCCCTGGAAGGGATGACTGCCATTGTCAGATGCTTTTCCGTCCCCCATGATGCGACCGAGACCGTCGGCTATTCGATAGACCTGGACGGCTTCCGTTTCGTCATAATGACCGACGTCGGCCGCATGACCGAGGAGGCTGTCGACTATGCCTCCAAGGCCCATGCTCTTGTCATAGAGTCCAATTATGACGCCGACATGCTGGCCTCCGGCCCCTATCCTCTCGAACTCCAGGACAGGATACGCGACGGCCACGGCCACATGAGCAACGACGAGTGCGCCGAAGCGCTCCGCCGCATATACCATGAAGGGCTGAGGAACGTATTCCTCTGCCACCTTTCCGAAAACAACAACACTCCCGAACTGGCCTTTGCCGCCTCGCGTGCTGTCCTTGACGAGGTGACTCCCGACGAAGCCCCGAAAGTCGCCCTGCGCTGCCTCCCAAGAACCTATCCCTCGCAAATAATTAATCTTGAAATATGATCAGTTTTGACTGTGACTACCTCGAAGGGTGTATCCCCGAGGTGCTTGAACGTCTTCAGAAGACGAATCTCGAACAGACTTACGGATATGGCGCCGACCCCTACTCGGACATGGCGAGGGAAAAGATAAAGGAGGCGATTGGCAATGACAGCGCCCGCGTTCATTTCCTTGTCGGCGGCACCCATACCAACGCTACGGTCATTTCCTCGATCCTCAAGGCCTACCAGGCCGTAATCTGTGCAACTACGGGCCATATCAATGTCCATGAAACAGGCGCCGTCGAGCATGGCGGCCACAAAATCCTGGCCCTTCCTTCCAAGGACGGCAAGGTCAGGGCCGCCGATGTCGATTCGGTCTTCAATGCATATTACGCCGACCCTTCGAACATCCATGTCGTCACTCCCGGAATGGTCTATATCTCCTTCCCGACGGAGCTTGGAACGATATATTCCAGATCCGAACTGGAGGACCTCCACTCGGTATGCCGCAAGTGGAACATCCCTCTTTACATAGACGGTGCGCGCCTGGGCTACGGCCTCGCCTCGCCCGAGTGCGACCTCACCCTCAAGGAGCTCGCCTCCCTGTGCGATGTCTTCTATATCGGCGGGACGAAGCAGGGAGCCCTTTTCGGCGAGGCGGTTGTCTTCACGACGCCGGGCCTTGTCGATGACTTCGCCCACTACATAAAGCAGAACGGAGGACTGCTCGCCAAGGGACGCCTCCTCGGCCTACAGTTCGACACCCTCTTCACCGGCGATATCTATTCGAGCTATTCCCGTCATGCAATCCGCCTTGCGATGAAGGTGCGTGACGCTCTCAAAGCCAAAGGCATAGAACTTCTTTACGCCAGCCCGACGAACCAGCAGTTCCCCGTCTTCGAGGATACAAAACTCGCCGAGCTCAGGGCGAAGGGCTTCAGCTTCGAGTTCTGGGAAAAGATTGATGAGACCCACACCGCAGTCCGCATCTGCACCTCCTGGGCAACCCTTGAATCCAATGTCGACGCCCTGATAGCAGCCGTTTAAAACCCCTCCGTGAGCCGGAAGGGCCGTTTCACTCACCAGCCCCGGCAAAACGCCCCCTCCGTGAGCCGGAAGGGCCGTTTCACTCACCGGTCCCCCAGAGCATTCTACGAGTCAACCAGATTTCGGACATGCATCCAATGTTAGCAGACGGATGCATTCCATGTCCGTATTCCATTAGACTCACTATATTTACATCGACAAATTGCAATTTGACTATTTCTTCGGGGTTCTCATCCCGAGGATGTAGAAGACTCCCAGTGCAAGGAATCCGAGGATAAGGAACAGGCTGAAGAGAAGGGTGTCAGACAGGCTGAAGTTCCCCTTGATCAATTGTCCGATGATATCAGCAAGAATCCCTATGACGGTACATGCAGATAATGATTTCACTACCGTTTTCTGATCTTGTGAAAGTTTCATAACAGTTGTCTTTTTGTTCGGAACCGAGTTGAAATGTTATTCCAGGGTGCGCCTGGCGAAGGCGAGGTAGCGCTCCCGGTCGAAGGACGTGATGTCGTGCTGGCAGTCCTTCTCATCCATGCTGATACGTCCCGTGACGGTTCCGACGACATCGAAACGGACGGGGCCGATAAGGCCGGAGGGCTCGAGGGGCTCGTCGGCGGAATGGAGCTGGAAAGCGACATTCGCGAAGGAGCCGCCGTCTCCGCGCAGGTCTCCTATGATCCTGTTGAGCCAGAGGTTCACTACCTTTATCTCGATGTAGTTGAGGCCTTCCTCAAGGTAATCGCTGACTTCGACTTTCCAGGGAGTCTTCCATAGAACTCCCAGATTGTTGCCGTTCACGCTCACCTCGGCCACATTCTTCACGCACCCGAGGTCGAGCCACACCTCTTCTTCTCCCTTGAGGTCAGGGAGTTCCACAGTCTTGGAATATACGGCAGTCCCGGAGTAGTAGCGGATATAGGGATTGTCATTGAGGCTCCAGTCGGACAGCTCCTCGAAAACGGTTACCGAAGGTGCTCCAAGGCCGTTTTCGAATGCGACGTTCCATGCTCCCGATACAGGGAAGGAGCTCGTCACAGCCTTCTTGCGGAGCTCGAAGGCGCTTTCTTCGGCCTTGTCCCTGAAGACTATGAAGAGGGCGTCCTCAGGCTCGAAGTGGAGCTTGACTTTCGTGACGTCGCCTTCGATTGAATACGAGGCCTTTTCCATGGTTCCGGTAACGGGGTTCCATATCTCGGGCTCCAGTCCGCTGACGCGGAAGCCCGCCTCGATGTCCTCGACGTTGGAAGTACGGGAGTCGAGCCAGTAGATGTGCTCTCCGCCGCCGAGTATCCTGTGGACGAACATGTACTTGCTGTCCTCAGACGGCTTGGTCCATGTAACGTCGGGAAGCAGTCCTTCTTTCTCCAGGACCTCGTCAAGAGGACAGTCGTAGACGCGTCCCTTGCCGCTGGGCTCGTTCCAGAGCCTGGCGGCGAGAGCGTCGAAGCTCTCCTTGTCGTCGGAAAGGCTGGGCGTCGCTACGGGCTTGGCCCCGACCATGACGGCGCCTCCGCGGACGAGCTTTTCAAGGCCTTCGAGTACCGGAAGCGACATCATCCGGGCGTTGTCCCCGAGAACTATTATCCTGTAGGAACTTCCGGAGGGGGCGACGATACGTCCGCCCTTGGTCTTGAGGTCGTTAACTATGGCGTCTGCGTTCACAAAGTCGAAGTTATAGCCTTCGGGGATTTCGGGGAGGGCGACGGAATAGAGGTTCGTCACGTTGTTGTCCTCGCCGAAATAGTAGAGTATGTCGGCCGAGAAACGTCCCTGCTGGAGCATGAAGCTGCTGCGGGCAAGATAGTCCATCCATGCGCCGGCCTGCTCGGCCCATGTCTCGTGGCGGGTGAACATCTGGCCTGCTCCCGAGAGGGAGAAGCCGGGCTTGTAGTCATCGAGGGGCTGGTGGGCGCTCTCATGGATGACGAAACGGTTGAGGCCGTTGGCGAGCAGAAGGTCGGCACGTTCCTTAAGCATCTCGGGACAGTATCCCCAGGCCCTTACGCCGGAAGTAAGAGACTCGGCGGCGACATATTTCTGGCCGTAGAGATGGGCGACGGAGGCTGATTCGCGGCAGTCTGCGCCCGATACGCCTATTGTCAGCAGCTCGCCGGGACGGCCCATCCACATCGCGCACATGGGTATCGCGGCGTTCTTCTTGACCCTCATGCCGTCGGCGATGAAGGCGCGCACGAGCTCGTGGGACTCGCTGTAGCGCTCCATCCCGCGTTCCTTCAGTATCTTGGTGAGGAGGTCATAATGGTTGCGGGCGATAAGGTCGGCTATAGCGCGGCGGTAGTCCCACAGGAAACGGTCGGAGCTCGCGGGGTCGCCGACTACATATCCGGCGACAGCCGGCAGCCAGCTGACAAGGTCGTATCCGCATGTCCTGCGGAATTCCTCCCTCATCTTCGGCGTCCAGTTGAGGCATCCCGCCTCCCAGCTGTCGGTCACGATGTAATGGAGACCTTTACGGCCCATGAGGCCGCCTGTCGCATCTTCATAAAGGTCCAGATAATGGTTGAAGTACCCGCGGACGGCTTCCGGGTCGAGCTTGTCGACCTCGAAGCCCGTCGCTTCGGGAGAGGCGGGGCTGTTGGTCTGGCCGGTGAGGGAGTAGCCGAAACGGAGTATCTTCCACTTCCCGCCGTTTTCCGGAGCCCACTTCAGATGGCCATCGGAGTCCATGTGGGAAGTTATGTCTATGGACTCTACCGTATTGTCATACATGGGAGTTGCGGTGGCATAGAGGTCGCTTGCGGGGAAGAATCCGGCCTTCTCCATATAACGGTTCACGCGCGGGGCAGTGAAGAGATTGAACTCGGAAACCGGTATGTAGTCCACTCCGGGCCCGGGCTTTACGGAAAGCCTGAAGTATTTTGCCGTGACGGGGGCGAAGCCGAGGGCGGCGACTCCGAACACCTTGTCCTTGATGTTGGAGATGGCCTTGTACTCAAGGCCGTCAGTGCTGTATTCGAGCACCGCACCCTCGTCGCTCTGGAGCATGAGGCGGGCCATGAACTCCTCGAAGCGGCCGGCAGCGATTTCGGCGCCGTAGACCGTAACAGGCTCGTCGAACTCGTATCTTATCCATGCGAGACCGCTCTCCGGGTCGGCCTGAAGGATCTGTATGTCGGTATATCTGTTGTCGGTAAGCGAGGGGAAGTCAAGGCTGCCGACGCTAGCGACTAGCCTCGGACACAGTGCCTTGACAGAGGGCTTGTCTATTTTGACAGCGACAACAGCGATGTCCCCGTACAGGTCGGAGACTTCCATGTCTTCGTGGCGGAAGGCATTGCCGGATGCCGATATGTCCATGAACTTTCCGGCATTTACGGGAGGATGGGGGAGTATGCCGTCATACTCTCCTTCGATGTCGATCTCGCTCCATACGATCTTCTTCATCGCGTCTTCCGGTCTCCCCCAGGGGCCGCCGGACTCGCTCCGTCCCGGAGCGCCGGCAGTCGCGAGCTCCATGCCGTATTCCACAGCCTTTTCGGCGGAAGCGCGGAATACCTCCTTCCACTCTTCGTCCATGTAGTTCACCCTGTGGTCCACTATCTGGGGAGTCGTAAGGCCGGCGTCGAAGGCGTGGAAGCCGCCGACTCCTATCCTCTTCATCCACTCGATGTCCTTCATTGCGCCGTCCATCGAGATGTTGCCGTTCATCCAATGCCACCATACCCTCGGACGGGCATCGGCGGGAGGGGTCACAAAGCCTTCCTCAAGGCTGACGCTTTCTCTGGAGGTACATCCAACGAGGAAAAGTGCCATAGCAATTGCCGGCACGATGAGAAGAATTCCTGATCTTTTCATATTTGGAGCTATTTGATTCTGTAGGGCTGGTCGTCGTACAGAAGGAATTTCTTGGCTTTTCTTATCCACTTCTGCTCTTCGACCTTTATGTGC
Organism: Bacteroidales bacterium; assembly: GCA_024398155.1. Taxonomy (GTDB): domain Bacteria; phylum Bacteroidota; class Bacteroidia; order Bacteroidales; family UBA932; genus Cryptobacteroides. The sequence goes on from JAKSJS010000039.1 coordinate 10,301, forward strand.
TCGCGGGCATCATTCCAGTCCACCTTGCAGAAGATATAGTCGTAAAGTACGGGGTCCGAGAGCTTGGTCGCGAAACCTTCCTCCAGTTTGAACTCGACGGGATAGAGATTGTTCATCTGACGCATGAGCTGGAGAGTGTGGATAAGGGAGTGGTACTCGGTTCCGGGCTCGAGGAGTATCTGGAAACCGTAGCACTTCCTGTTCTCGTAGCGTCCGGTCGCGGGCGTAAAGGAGCAGGGACGGAGCATCGCGCCGTCAACAGCCGGCATGAGCGAGGCTGCATCGGGCTTTATGAAGGGGGCGCCTATGTATTCGTAGGGACGTGCCGTACCTATGCCGGGGACTACATTGGTGTTGTTCCACAGACCTCCGCCGGAGTACATCTCGCAGGTGAAGAGGCCGGGGATATCGGAGCAGGGGGCTATCGCCCAGGGCATGACGCTCTTGCCGTTTGAGATAGCAAGAGCGGATATCACATGGAGGGCGAAGCGGGCGCCAATCTCGCTGTAGTAGAGATTGCAGAGCTCGCCGAGGGTGAGGCCATGGCGATGGGCGACCTTCGGGACGAAGGGCTCGACGCTGTCGCCCTGGGGCATTGTGCCTTCGACGACACGCCCGGCAGGGTTGAGATGGTCCACGACATACATCGAGGGGGCCTCGTCTCCCATGTCGCGGAGGATAGTCATCAGTTTCAGCACGTCCTTCGTATAGTTGAAGTAGCGGGAACCGGCGTCCTGGATCTCGACTACGACGGCATCCAGTTCCTTGAGACGGTCGGCCTCCACCTCGATATGGTTCGTAAGAGGGGTGAGCTCTGTGTCGCGGGGGGAGAAGACGTAGGAGAGGTTGCCGCGTTTCGAGAAAAGGTCGTAGAGGAACTCTCCAGTGTCGGGATTCCAGCAGTTCTGGGTACAGAAACATCCGACGCGGCCTTCGGTGAGGCTCTTGTCGAGCTGGTCTTCTATCGGGGTCGTACGGAAACTGAACATAGACTATTTTTCGATTATCTGGTTGGCGATAGCGATGATTTCGGAGGCAAGCGCTTCGGCGCGCTCCATCGTCGGAGCTTCGGCGTAGATGCGGATGATGGGCTCGGTGTTGGACTTGCGGAGGTGGACCCATTCGCGCTTCTCCTCGAAGATTATCTTGACGCCGTCAATGGTGTTGATGTCTTCGGCTGCATATACTTTCTGGAGCTCCTCCAGTATCTTGTTTATCAGGGCTGAGTCGGAGAGCTGGATCTTGTTCTTCGCTATGTAGTATTGGGGATATGTCGCCTTGAGGGCACTTACAGTGAGCTTTTTATGGGCGAGGTTGGAGAGGAAGAGGGCTACGCCGACCATCGCGTCGCGGCCGGCATGGAGGCCGGGATAGATCACGCCGCCGTTGCCTTCTCCGCCTATGAGGGCGTTCTTTTCGTGGATCAGGGTCGTTACGTTGACCTCGCCGACGGCGGAGGCGTAGTAGACGCCGCCGTGCTTCTCGGTCACATCGCGCAGGGCGCGGGTGGAGGAGAGGTTGGAGACGGTCGCGAGGTTCTTCACGCCGGCTTTCTCAGCCTCTTCGAGGAGGTACTCGGCGACGCTGACGAGCGTGTACTCCTCGACGAAAGGCTCGCCGGTCTCGCAGATGAAGGCGAGGCGGTCCACGTCAGGGTCTACGCTTATGCCGAGGTCGGCCTTCTCGCGGACAACGGTCCCGGAGAGCTCGACGAGGTTGGCGGGAAGGGGCTCGGGATTATGGGCGAAGTCGCCGTCAGGCTCGCAGTTGAGGCCTATGCACTCGACGCCGAGACGTTCAAGGAGGCGGGGCATTATTATGCCGCCGACGGAATTGACGGCATCGAGGACGACCTTGAAGCCGGCCTTGCGGACGGCTTCGGCGTCGACAGCCGGCATCGCAAGGACTGCGTCGATATGGCGGTCTGTGAAGTCCTCTTCGGTTATCGCGCCGATCTCCTCGATCGGGGCGAAGTCGAAGGCGGCCTCTTCGGCGCATCTCAATATATCATTGCCTTCGGCGGCATTGAGGAACTCGCCCTTCTCGTTGAGGAGCTTCAGGGCGTTCCACTGCTTGGGGTTGTGGCTTGCCGTAAGGATGATGCCGCCGTCGGCGCCGCTCATCGTGACTGCCATTTCGGTAGTGGGCGTCGAGGCGAAACCGGCCTTTATCACGTCGATTCCGCAGGCGGAAAGGGTTCCGACAACGAGGTTCTCGACCATTTCGCCGCTGATGCGGGCGTCCTTGCCGACGACAACGCTGTAGCGCTCCCCGGCGGGCTTGGGAAGCCTTTCGCGGAGCTTCACTGCGTATGCGTACGTGAACTTTACAATGTCTACAGGAGTCAGGCCTTCGCCTGCAGGGCCGCCTATTGTACCGCGGATACCTGATATGGATTTGATGAGTGTCATGATCTTTCTGTTTGTATATCCCGCAAATTTAGTAAATTCGCGTCGTTTTTTCAATAACTAAATCATGCAAGCATTCTGGACAATAGTATTGCTGATCATATCCAACGTATTCATGACATTTGCGTGGTACGGTCAGCTGAAATTAGGCGAAATAGTCCCTTCCTTCAAGGACTGGCCTCTCATCCTTGTAATCCTTCTTTCCTGGGGCGTCGCACTGATTGAGTATTGCTTCATGATTCCCGCGAACCGGATGGGCTCCAACATCAACGGCGGCCCCTTCAACCTAATGCAGCTCAAGGTCATCCAGGAAGTGATTTCCCTTACGGTCTTCACGCTCATTGTCGCGCTTGTCTTCAAGAACCAGCCTATCCAGTGGAACCACATAGCCGCCTTCGGCTGCCTTGTCCTTGCCGTATTCTTCGTTTTTCTCAAATAAGGGCGTTTTTATCGCGCAAAAGTTTTGAGTTAAGGAAAAAGAATCGTACATTTGCGGTCCCAAAATAGTTAACTATAAATTTTAAAGGAAATGAAAAAGGCAACTCATCCCGAAACCTACCGTCTTGTAGCTTTCAAGGATATGTCAAATGAAGAAGTATTCATCACCCGCTCTTGCGCCGCTACGAAAGAGACTATCGTTTACAATGGTGTTGAATATCCTGTAGTAAAGGTCGAGATCTCCAACACTTCCCATCCTTTCTACACCGGTAAGATGAAACTCGTCGATACCGCCGGTCGCGTTGACAAATTCTACTCAAGATACGGAAAGAAGACAAAATAAGTTATCTTCTTCCAAAAGGTTCACCGGAAGGACTTCAAAAAGAGGTCCTTCCGGTTTTTTTATGTAAATTTACCTCCTGTTAGAAACAGATCCCGATTATGGACAGAAGGAATTTCCTTAAGACTGGTGGGGCGCTGGCGCTGGCCGGTGGCGTCCTCCCCGGATGCCGCGGCGCAGAGAGGGCCCCGCGTCTTAATTTCCGTGAGGACCGGAAGATGACCCTCCGCTGGTTCCCCTACGAACTGGAACTCGCCCATACCTTTACCGTCTCCTCCTATTCGAGGAAGACTACGCCCGACGTCCAGGTGGAGATAGAGTATGACGGCCTCGTCGGCTACGGAGAGGCCTCCATGCCTCCGTATCTCGGCCATACGGTCGAGTCCGTATGCTCTTTCCTCGAGAAGGTGGATCTCAGCCAGTTTACCGACCCTACAAGGATTGAGGACATAATGGAGTATGTCGGCTCGCTCTCCGAGGGCGATGCGCCCGCCAAGGCGGCCGTCGACATCGCTCTCCACGACCTCGTAGGAAAGCTCCTCGGACTCCCTCTCTACCGCCTTTTCGGATACAATCCCGAGAAGGCCGGCGATACGACCTATACTATAGGGATCGACACTCCGGAAGTCGTCCGCGAAAAGACCCTCGAAGCCGCCGGCCGTTTCAACATCCTCAAAGTCAAGGTCGGCCTCGATGCGGACAAGGAGATGATAGAGGCGATTAGGAGCGTGTCCGACCTGCCCCTTGCCGTTGACGCCAATCAGGGCTGGAAAGACCGTTCCAAGGCCCTTGACGAGATATTCTGGTTACGCGACAACGGAGTCGTGATGGTCGAACAGCCTATGGCGAAGGACCGCCTCGACGACATCGCTTGGATTACCGAAAGGAGCCCCCTTCCGATCTTTGCCGACGAATCGGTTCAGGGTCTTGGGGATGTCCTTCCCCTCAAAGGGATCTTTACCGGCATAAACATCAAGCTCATGAAGTCCGGCGGTCTTCTGAACGCCAGAAAGATGATAGCCGTAGCCGAAGCATGCGGCATGAAGGTCATGACGGGCTGCATGACGGAGACCTCATGCGCCTGCTCGGCCGTAGCCGCCCTCGCCCCCGCCTCGTCCTTCCAGGACATCGACGGCAATCTCCTTATAACCAACGACCGCTTCACCGGCGGCGTCCGGGTCGTTTCGGGACGCCTCACGCTTCCCGACCTCCCCGGCCTCGGCCTTTCGCTGAAGTAAACGAAAAAAGCCCGACAGTCTGTCGAGCTTTTTTTGTACTGGGTAGGAGAATCGAACTCCTATTGCGAGATTGAGAATCTCGAGTACTAA
>JAKSJS010000004.1 GCA_024398155.1 Bacteroidales bacterium
TGGGACTTCGTCAACTCGATAGTCCCCTTCAACCGCTATACTAACTGCCCGGTAGCGAACTACAAGGGCAAGATGTACAACCTCCCCTTCAACATGAACACGTTCTATGAGATGTGGGGAGTGACGACGCCCGAGGAAGCCAAAGCAAAGATTGAAGAGCAGAAAGCAGAAGCGGTCGCAAAGATGCAAGTCGACGGCGTGACAGAGCCCCGCAATCTTGAAGAACAAGCGTTGACCCTCATCGGACGCGACATATATGAGGCGCTGATCAAAGGTTACACTGAGAAGCAATGGGGACGTCCCTGCACAGAACTTCCCGCCTTCATCATCAAGCGCCTTCCCGACCGCATCATCTTCGACAACAACTACTTCAACGACAAGTAGCAGCGCATGCCAGAGGGCGGATCTAACAAGCTCATCGACGGTCTTCTCGAAGGAGTCGACACACTCGTAGACACCGACTTCTTCGCCGACCGCGAAAAATGGGAAAACATCGCCGACAAGATTGTATTCACCGGTAAGATCGACGAATTCTACAACTACCGTTTCGGCAAACTCGACTACCGTACAGTCCGTTTCGAGACCGAGACTATTGATACACCCAACTACCAAGGCAACGCCGTCATCAACTACACAGAACGCGAAGTTCCCTACACCCGCATCATCGAGCACAAACACTTCGAGATGTTCGGCCAAGCCGTCTACGACTGCCCCAAAACCGTCATCTCCAAAGAATACTCGACCGAATGGCAGGACGGCATGGAACCCTTCTACCCCATCAACAACGACCGGAACAACGAGCTTGCCGCCAAATATAAAGCCCTCGCAGATAAAGAGACTAAAGTCATCTTCGGCGGCCGCCTTGCCGAATACAAATACTACGACATGGCGCCAGTTGTTGAAAAAGTGCTTAACCTTACAATCGAATAGCGCATGGAGAAAGTCCTTACAATAGTCGTCCCGACCTACAACATGGAGAAGTACCTCGACAGGTGCTTGACCTCTCTTATCATTGATGAGGCCCACATGGATATGCTGGAAGTCCTCGTCATTAACGACGGATCGAAGGACCGCTCATCGGAGATCGCTCACTCGTATGAGGACAAATATCCAGGAACATTCAGAGTAATTGACAAAGAAAACGGCAACTACGGCTCTTGCGTCAACAGAGGGCTCGCTGAAGCGAATGGCAAGTACATCAAGATACTTGATGCTGATGACTCATTTTATACAGAGAATTTTACTCGCTATATTGAATTCCTGGCTGCATGTGAATCCGACTTGGTAATTACTCAAACATGCGACGACAATCTAAGCTCACAGACAAAGTCTTATCTTCTGTTCGATGATATACGAAAAGATAATTTCACACTGTCAGAAATAGGAGACCATGACATAAGTTATCTGTTCATGCACTCAATAACGTACAAGGCAGAAATTGTTCGAAGTATCGGATATCAGCAGATTACAGGGATATCATATACAGATCTCCAATGGGCATGCGAGCCCATGATTTCAGTGAAATCTTGTTCGATATTCCGGGAAGTTGTCTATAACTACACAATCGGCCGGGAAGGACAGACTGTTGACATGGTTCCTCACTGCAAAAATCTGTGGATGGAAGAGAAAGTAATACTCCATGTCATTTCATTCATTGAAGAGCACCGAGAAACGACAGCGCCTGAAAACATCTGTTTCCTTGAAAAAAGGGTATCTAATCTCACTATAAAGATATATTACTACTATCTGTACATGTGTTCATCGCTTCTGGAGGAGGACGACCTCGTGAAATTTGATAGCGCTATTCATAAGGCATCTCCTAAAGTATACTCACTCGTTGAAGATGGTACTTTATCAAGTCGTTTCTTCAATTTCAAATACATAAAGGAATGGAGACTTCAAGGTGGGCGTAAAGGAATAAAGTACTTCCTCTTTGACAAATACAATCAGCTTAAAAGTATCGCAAAAATATGATCCCGAAAGTCATCCATTACTGCTGGCTCAGTAAAGATCCTATTCCGACTGAAGCACAGGAATGTATTAAGTCCTGGAAAAAGCACATGCCTGAATACAAGATCAAGCTATGGGACATGAAGGCCTTTGATGTCAACTCGGTTCCGTTTGTCAAAGAGGCCGTTGCTGCGAGAAAATGGGCATTTGCCTGTGACTATATCAGGTGCTACGCTTTGTATACCGAGGGAGGAATCTATTTCGACTCTGATGTCCTTGTCCGAAAGAATATGGACTTTGTACTGAATAACCGGGCCTTTTCAGCAATTGAAAGTTTCCCTCAACTAGTTGAAGAAATAGAAAGAGCTGATTTAATTGATGAGAATGGAGATAAGCGAAATCCCACCTCATGCATCCACGGAATACAGATACAAGCCGCAATACTTGGCGCAGAAAAAGGACACCCTTTCTTCAAAGACTGCCTCGATCATTACGACTCAATCCATTTTGACAGCGGTGAAAGCGGTATTCCCCGTGAGGAAATGATCAGTCCCATCATCATGGCAAATATCGCGACGAAATACGGTTTCAAATATTTTGACAGGGAGCAACAATTAGAGGAGGGTTTCCATCTTTATCCAGCTAACCTATTCTCGCCTCAGCCATGGATGATGAAGCCAGAGGCAGTCGCTGTTCATTGTTGCAATGCATCATGGAGAACGACGTTATCCCCGACCGGGAGAATGATATCAGCAGTCAAAACATATCTCAAGAGGATACTAAACAAGTTAGGCCGAACAGAGAAAGCAATTGATAAGATTAAGTAATCTATTTTCGTTATGAAGTATGCGTATCTCATAATCGCTCATAATGAGTGGGAAGTCTTGCAAAAGCTCGTCAGCGCACTTGATGACGAGAGAAATGAGATTTTCATCCATTTTGACAAAAAGGTTAAAAGTGTTCCCGATATTACTTGTAATAAATCCGCTCTGCATATTGTTAAAAATCGTGTTGATGTCCGCTGGGGAGATGTTTCTCAAATTGAATGTCAGTATAAACTATGGGAAGATGCATACAGGTATGGCCCGTTCAAAAACTATATCCTAATATCAGGAGTACACTACCCACTGAAGAGCAATGATGTAATTTGTGAATTTTGGGAAAGACATCTCGGTCAGAATCTCATTCAGGGATTGGAGAAAGAAGAACTACGTCAGGAATTAATCAAGGTGCATCGATACAATTTTTTCATGAGGCAATATGAGTATGGTTCCAGACGCAGGAGGATCTTTTTCCAATGGCTATGTACTAACTTGAATGCCGCTCAAAGGATAATCGGATTAGACAGGAACAAACAGGTTGACTTCTGGAGAGGCGCGAATTGGACCGTTCTATCTCAAGAGGGGGTTGAATATATGATTAGAATGAGAGCACGGGCAATTAAGATATTCAGTCTGAGTTTTTGCGCTGATGAATACCTTGTTCCCACCATGTTGTCCGAATCGGCCAGAATGAAGGATACTATCTTCAGCACCGATTCTCTCCTCCATCAGGAAATCATTCGCGCCAACGCCAGAGTTTTCACAGAAAATGACTTGCCTGAATTACTCGAATCATCCTGCCTTTTTGTACGAAAAATTAATAAAGAAAATATAAACATACTTGACAAGCTTGAATTATGCCGTCAACAATAAACACGAAAGTCTTGGTCTGTTGCCACAAGGCAGACATATTTGAGAAGTCCGATCCTTATTTCCCAATACATGTAGGGAAAGCGAATTCCGACAAAGAGTTGGGTATCCAAGGTGATAACGACGGGGAAAATATCAGCGAAAAGAATGAGTCCTACTGTGAACTTACCGGTATGTACTGGGCTTGGAAAAATTTGCAAACTGCCGATATTGTTGGACTATGCCATTACAGGCGCTATTTCGACTTTCACAAACAGACCAAACAATGGATGGCCCATACAGCATGCAGCACTGCTAGTTTCGGGGCCATGGACAGAAGTATCCCCTCAGATATTCTTTTAGCTGTGTCTAAAGGAAAGGTCGTTGTGCCGAAATTCACTAATTGCCAGCTAAATATGATGGCCGACTATTGCTGCAGCCATATCAGCGATGACTTTATGACTTTGCAAGATGTAATTATTGAAACGCAGCCTGAAAATGTAAAACAAGCATTTTTCAAAGCGAACTATTGCACTCATAGCCGTCCCTCCTACAACATGTTTATAATGAAAAGGGCCGATTTCGACGATTACTGTTCATGGTTGTTCTCAATTCTTGAAGAGGTCGAAAAGAGAGTGGACATAACCCACTACTCGGCACTACAGAAACGAATTTTTGGATATATGAGTGAAAGGCTGATGAATGTATGGTTGATCGCAAATAATAAAGAAATCATCACTAAGCCTGTGATTTGGTATACTGACATCGACGATAGTTCACTTCACACTAATCTAATTAAATACAAGATTCGCTCATTTATGAATTTCCTTTCAGTGAAGCTATCTGCACCACGATATTCAAACATAATGAGGTAATTAATAGGCAGGATACTGGATATGACAAAAAGAATTGAATACATTGACGCTCTCCGCGGGTTCACCATGATATTGGTAGTTTTCGCCCACGTTGAGACTTTTGGATTCTTCCATTTCTCATACTCTTCTTTCATTGGACAATTATTCCAGAGTTTCAGGATGCCTTTGTTCTTCTTCATAAGCGGATATATCGCATATAAAGCTGGAAAGATATGGGATGGGAAAGCATTAGGAGAAGGGATGCTGAAGAAATTGAAAGTTCAACTAGTACCGACCATATTTTTCGGTATGATTTTCACTTATGTAATAACTGGCCTGACATTCTCCGTATTTATCAATCAACCGGAAAAACTTGGATACTGGTTTACGATTGTACTTCTGGAAATGTTCGTCATTTATTACCTTGTCAGCTATTTCTGCCATTGGTCCAAAAACCGGGAAGCACTGATAAGCATATTACTTGCGCTAATAGCAATCTTGTTATTCATAGTGAAGGTTCCTTTTAAGACGATTCCGGAGCTTAATAACATCGGCAATATAACAAGCCTCCATTACACCTTCAGCTATTTCCAGTTCTTTGTATTTGGAAATATTATTTCCCGATACAAGGAAAAATCAGAAGCGCTATTGGACAACAAGTACTTGTCCGCCCTGGCAATTATCCTTTTCTTTGGCGTTTTTGCTATAAAATTCAAGCTATTCAATGCGAACGACGAGATTACTATCGGAAGCGGGAAAATCATTTCGACCTTGCTGTCCGCGATTTGCGGCTACTTCGGCATAATCGTAACATTCAACTTCTTCAGAAAGTACGAATCACTATTCAGCCAGGAAAGGGCATTCGGAAGGAATCTCCAATTCGTCGGTAGAAGGACATTGGATATATATATGCTCCAATACTTCCTCCTTCCGAATATCCCGGGAATCGGGGAATTCCTCAAGTCCTCAGGAAACCTTGTAATTGAACTGTTTCTAGGCATTGGTATCTCAATTCTCATAATTTTCGTATGCCTGGTTATCAGCAATATATTAAGAGAAAGCAAATTCCTCGCATACTGGTTGTTTGGAGCTAAGGATAAACTGTAGTAACACATGGTTTCAAGAACAACATATTTCTCAAAGAAAGTAACATTACTGAATGTAATTGCGACCTTTCTCATCGTCTTCCTGCACGCAGAGACGCCTATTCGTTTTGGACAGCCCCTCGATTTTCAACACTATCCTTTCATTTATTCCGTATTCTGCCTAACCCAGATTGCTGTCCCTCTTTTCTTTTTTATATCGGCGATTCTATTCTATAGGAGTTGCGAGTGGAAGGACATTCCCAAGAAATTATATAAACGTATCTTCAGCCTTCTGATTCCTTTCGTATTGTGGAATTTCATTTTCTGCGTCATATATTTTACCCTAGAAAGAATTCCGATAATGGCAACAAGAATGAGTTTTTCGACTCCTTTAAATACACCAATTGATTGGATTCTTGCCATATGGAGAAGCAATCTAACACCGCTATGGTTCGTAAAATATCTTATGATATATTGTGTGGCTTCGCCAATTATACTTCTAGTCATCAAAAACAAGTGGGTTGGATTAGCGGCAATCATCGGAAGTCTCGCCGCGTGTTTGGCGCTAGGATGGGGATATTATGATTTGCGTTTCTGGGTTCCAATTTATGTCGCAGGAGCATGGACAGGCAGACATATCTATGGAAATGGGAAACATGAAAATTGCCCTGTTATCAACCGCAGCAGGCCGATTACAATTATTTCCTCGATTATATTGCTCTCATTACTTACCGTCAGCACCTTGGGACTTGTTTCCTGGACATGGCTGAAATTCTTTGGGCCCTTACTCATATGGTTTGGATTAGATGCAATAAACCCCCTATTTATTGGGGAGAAATTCCAAGTCAAACCTTGGATGGGAGACATGTTCTTCATTTACGCCACTCATTACTTCCTCCTGAACGTAGAGCAAGCCATAATAAGATCAGTTCTCCCTTCGAATCAGTTTGTTTTAAACCTGACATTCATCATTACTCCAGTCATAACAATTGTAATTCTTCTTGTAACAGCAAGAATGCTTTCTAGTTTCAGATTCTTCAAGGTCCTGACTGGCGGGAGGTAATAAAATGGGAAAAGAACGACTCGCAAATATAGACTTACTCCGCCTCATTTCGATGCTTTGTATCGTCTTCATCCACTCAATGATGTACGGCGCACTAAATCCTTTCCAGCAAGTTGACATGGACAATACCGTTGGACTAATTAACTGGAGCTGGATGTATTTGCTTATGTATCTTGTTCAGGCCGGAGTCAACTGTTTTGTTATGGTTTCAGGATACTTGAGGGCCCAAAATACTTCTTTCAAATGGAAAAGCGTAGCCAAGCTATGGCTTATAACTTTCTTCTATTCGTTCGGTATTTGTCTGATTCTTGTACTTATTGGAGAACAAAGTCCCTCAAGCCTTGTTAAGTACGCTTTCCCGATATACAATATGACCTATTGGTTCATTGCGATATTCCTTGGGCTTACAGTAATCTCGCCGTTCCTGTCAATGGCGGTTACCGCTATCAGCAGACGAAACTATCAAATACTGCTTGTTGTACTGGCGATCCTGAATCTAGGGCTCTTCAAATTCCCGTACGGAGAAATATACGGAGGAGGGCAAACTTTGATGTGGTTTATTTTCCTTTATCTTGTCGGCGCATACATAAAAATCTATAATCCGTTCAAGGATTTCAAGCATTTCGGAAAGTGCTACCTCGCCTTTGGAATTCTGCTTGCTTGCGGATATATGTCAATTCAAGTTCTACTATTCTTCAGGAACGGCAACGCATTTGACTACGGTAACTCGTTCAATAACAGCTTCACTTTTGTTACCTCATTAATGCTATTCTTATGGGCGGTCAACCACGAAGTCAAATCAGAAGTAGCTGGTAACATTATTTCTAAGATTGCGCCCTATGCGCTGGGTGTGTACCTCGTTACTGAACACCCATTGCTGCGAAACTGGATATGGAATGACGTAGTACGCCTGAAACCCCACATCAACGACCCTATGCTCTTCCCTATCCTTGTTGGAGCGTGCATGGCACTATTCGCTATTGGAACAATAATAGACTATGCCCGAGCATTGATATTTAAAATAGCGAAAGTAGACAAAGGTCTGGATTGGATATTCAAATCTCGAAAAAAAGAACAAACAATATGACGCGTAAAGAATATATTGCCAGAGATGTCCGCATGGAGTACTCCAAACCATTCAGCAAAGGATGGTTCTTAGAGTGGTTACTTCAGAGCGAACAATAACAAATCAAGAAATACATGAAGGCACTCCGATCTGAGGAGTATTTTAGATTCGAGAAACCATGTAAATTTCTAAAATTCTGGTTCTTCAGGAAAAAGAATATCCAAGGAGCTAAGTTGGGGTTCTTTATTCCTGCAGGGTGCTTCGCTGAAGACTTGAAGATCAGCCACTACGGGTCAATCATTGTAAATCCTCACGCGCGGATTGGCAAAGGATGTACTATTCATGGCAACTGCTGCATCGGAAACAAAGGGCTAGAACCCTATGATAACGACTCCCCTATAATTGGAGAAAATGTCAATATCGGCCAGGGGGCACAAATACTCGGGCCGATTAAAATAGCTGATGATACGACAATTGCCGCAGGCGCAGTTGTAGTCAAGAGCGTTGAAGAAAGAGGTAAGACAGTCGCCGGAATTCCCGCTTGCTACAAGGAGTCGATCCCCTCTAATATCGAAAGTTTATTCGCAATATGAAGAACATTATTGACTGGAATATTATTAGCAGACAGCGTTCTGCGTTGATGGGGGTGGCTATCATTTTTGTTATGATGTACCATTCCTCATGTGCATGGCCAAGTGATTTTATGATGCTTTTCAGATGCGGCGACTTCGGCGTTGAGATTTTCACATTTCTATCCGCAATAGGGCTGTCTCGCTCATTATTAAAAAATCCTCCACTTGATTCCTTTTATAAAAATAGGTTATTGCGGATATTGCCTGCATATTGCACCATCGCCATTCCAATGGCACTTTTTCTACATTTCGTTCACGGGGCTTCTTGGAGACACGTTGTTTTATTTTCATTAGGGTTATCGTATTTCTATGGGGATTGGACATATTGGTTCATATCATTCATCTTGTTCTGTTACTTATTGGCCCCAATATTATTCCGTCTAAAGAAAAAAATAGGAAAACCTTTCTGCCTGTTTATTATATATCTTCCGATAAGTGTGGTTCTTCATTTCTATTTTAATGATGCACTTGGACCATGGGATTTACTATTTGTACGATTCTCCACGTTTATTCTTGGACTTGAAATAGCAGACTTCGTATTAATCAGCACTAATAGAGAAAATAGCCGCAAGTTTTCAACGCTGATTATTTCTTCAACTGTTTTGATTATTACATGCTATATATTCCACCTAATAAGGCCTTTGCCTGATGGAACACGTTATTATTTGTATATGATAATGGTAGTTCCAATATGCATTTGCCTTGCATCCCTATTAGAGTACATTCCCCGTATTAATATAGTACTGGCATGGATAGGAGGAATAACACTTGAACTATATATTTTACATGAGCACGTTTGTATCGTCATCGCTAAATATTTCCTCGAAAAGCCTATTCTCGCTTTTCTTGCTGCATTTATTGCCGCAATTATTGGGGCAAAAACATTATCGATACTAACAAAGGCTATCGTATTCAAAAAGTCCACGAAACACTAATTAAGACAAGTTCCATCCATCAGAAAATATTATGATTCCTAAAACTTTACATTATTGCTGGTTTAGCAAAGATCGCAAGCCCGAAAATGTCCGGAAATGTATTGAGTCATGGCAGAAATATTTGACTGATTATGAAATAAAATGTTGGGGGCCTGAGAGTTTTGATTTCGATAGTGTTCCCTTCGTTAGAGAAGCCATTGCTGCAAAAAAATGGGCTTTTGCTTCTGATTATATCAGATTATACGCATTGTATAACGAAGGAGGAATATATCTGGATTCCGATGTCCAGGTATGGGATTCTATTGACGAGTGGCTGGGATATGATTTTTTTACAGGTCTGGAGATGCGCGACAAAGAACATACTCAGATATTTCCTGAGGCTGCAATAATGGGCAGTATCAAAGGAAATCCAAGATTAAAAGAAGCCATGAGCAAATACGAGGCGAAACACTTCATATTGCCAGATGGCTCATACGACGAGACCCCAATCCCAACAATAATGTATCCCCTATTGGAATCTAAGGGATGGGTCGCTGCAGATAGGACGCAGATTGTTAATGGGAACTGTATTATACTCGACACGTCAAATATCGCAAACACTAATTGTGAGCGTATGCCATCGGTAAAACTCTACCACCTGAACAACCGTTCCTGGATTCCTCTAACTCCAAAGGAGAAAGCATATAAATTGCTCAAAACCTTAGGCGCAAAAAAGATTAGGGATTTTATTCTTAAAAAATGACACCAATAGTAATAGCATACACGCCGAATTATTTCGTACCGGCGGCGACAACGTTGAAGTCAATACTTGACTCATCTTTGGAGGAGGCGAGATATGAGATTATCTGCCTTGTTTCGGAGGATATACCCGATAGGATGAAGGAGAAACTCGAGCGGATGGCCGGCGAGAGGATGACGTTCAGATACCTCAACCTGAAAGGATGTCTCGGAGAGGGTGCGTATGTTGATGAGCGATATTCGGAAGCTGCATCGTACAGGCTTGTATTACCGGAAATATTGTCCGAACTGGATTCTGTCGTTTACATCGATTGCGACATTATTGTCCGCAACGACATAGACGCACTCTATCGGTCGACGGATCTTGGGGACAACTATCTTGCAGCAGTTTTCGAGGCTCCGATTGAGAGTCAAGCCGAAAGGTTTGCGGCTCTCGGTTGTAACCCTAAGCGATATTTCAATTCGGGATTCCTCATAATGAACCTCAGGAAGATGAGAGAGGACGACGTATCCCGCCGTTTGCTTGAGGGCTTGAAGTGCGACTATCTCGAGTTCCCGGACCAGGACGTTCTCAACATCGTATGCAAGGACAAAGTATTGGCTTTGAGCCCTACATATAACAGCATAAGAACGTTCAACATCCCGGCGTACAAGAAGGAGTTCCTCGCGGTTTACTCGGAAGACGACTGGAAGGCGGTGGCAGAGCATGGAACTGTCCACTATACGGGAGGAAAACCTTGGAAGATGTTCTCGATAAAGTTCGGGGAATGGTGGGAAACATATTTTACGCTTCCTACAGAAATCCGTAGCGAATGGAAGCCGGACAGAAAGATATATATGCTGGCGAAGTTTTACAGGACATTAATCGGGAAATTCGTTCTCGATTCCGCCCGTAAGATTAAACAGATCAGGTAATGAGAAACGCCTACCTTATACTTGCCCATAACGAGTTTTCGATCCTCCGGAAACTCGTGGATACGCTTGACGACAGCCGTAACGACATTTTCATCCATTTCGACAAGAAAATCGGAAGCGTCCCTATTCTCCGCACTTTCAACGCAGGACTCTATATTCTTGAGGACAGGGTAGATGTCCGCTGGGGCGACCTTTCCGTCGTCGAGGGAGAGTATAAGTTGTTCGAAGCGGCGACGTCCAAGGGGCAATACGATTACTACCATCTCCTTTCCGGCGTCGACCTCCCTATCAAAAGCCAAGACTATATCAACGGCTTTCTCGAGGAGAACTCTGGAAAACAGTTCATCGGCTACACCCTTACTGAAATCACGCCGGAAGTTGTCCGTAAAGTCCAAAGATATCATCTATTTCCAGAGGACTTCAAGAATAAACGTTTCCTCAAGAGAGTCCTTCGCGCCGGATTTATAAAGGCTCAGGAAATTGTCGGCTACAAGCGTAACCGCGAGGTTAATTTCAAGAAAGGGTCTCAGTGGGTCAGCCTTACCGACGGATTCGTAAGATACGTCATCGAAAAGAAGGACTGGGTCATGAAGACCTTCCGCAGCACGTTCTGCGCGGACGAAATATTCGTCCAGACCCTATGTTGGAACTCCCCTTTCCGCGAGACCATCTACGATACAAAGAGCGATGCCCGTGGATGTATGAGATGCATCGGATGGGAGGACGGCGAACTCCATCCATGGATGAGCGAAGATTATGATAGGCTCGCCTCAAGCGAAGCCCTGTTCGCCCGTAAATTCAGCTCAGCTGCTGATAAAGAAATCATCGATAAAGTAGTTGAGACACTGGCGAAATAACTATGAAGAAAGTCTCGATAATAATACCTGTCTATAACGCGGAAAAGTTCCTTCCAGAGTGTTTCAGGAACCTTGCCGCTCTTGAATACGACGACGTCGAACTATGTTTCGTTGACGACGGAAGCGCTGACGGAAGCCTCAGGCTTCTTGAGGATTTCGCCCAAACGTTCACAAAGGGTGAGGTCAAGGTTTTACGCCACGAAAAGAACCGCGGAGTCGCTGCGGCGCGCAATACTGCGCTTGACAATGCGGCCGGCGAGTACATAATGCATATCGACTGCGACGACGGGTTCAAACCAGAAATTGTAAGCCGCGCCGTAGCTGAGGCGGAATCCGAGGATATCGACATGCTCGGATTCGACTGTATTCTCGAGAGCCCGACCTCGAGCAGGTATTTCCGTCAGCCTGACTGCCCGTCTGCGGATTATGCATTGGAAACGATATTGAAGGGTACCAGGAAATGGAACCTTTGGCTATATCTCACGAAAAGAAGCCTCTACGAAGGCGTACGATTTGTCGAGGGAGATAACTTGGGAGAGGATATGATGGTGACTTCGAAACTTTTTGCGAAAGCGGAAAAAGTAGGGCAAATCCACGAAGCTCTATATATCTACAGGCAGAGTCCGGTATCGGTTTCATACTCGTTCACTGACGAGAAAATAGGCCAGATAAAGAGGAATCTTGAGAACCTGAGCGGATTCCTGGAGGCGGGAAAACCGGAAATTGCCAAGTTTATCCCCTTCCTGAAGCTGAACCTCAAACTCCCGCTTTTGATGACTGGAGAAAAGGCTGACTACTTGAAGTGGAAAGGGCTATTCCCCGAGGCGGACAGACATATCATGGAGAACGATGTCCTCGCGAAAAGGACGAATATAGTCCAGAAATGCGCGAGCCTTGGGCTTTGGCCGATAGTCAAGGCATATTGGTTCATAGTCACTAAAGTATATTATAGGAATGGAAGAGCGTAGAAGAAATTTATTTGTCCGGATAACGGTGTCGATACTGCTCGTATTCCTAATGAGCATATATATTTTCCCCGTTTCCCGAATCTTCGTTCCTATAGGCAACTCCAAAAACTTGATTGCCGCAGTTGGAATTGCACTCTTCATATATGATATTGGCATCGCAAAAACAATGTTATTTCCCAAAAACATTTTGTGGATACTAATATGCGGAGTCTTCGTGTCATTGGTGTCCATTTTTACGATGGTCTATAACAACACTTCCGACGACTCTTATGTCCTCCATATTCGAAGTGTAATTATATGGATTTCCGGTGGATACTGCGTGTGCAAAGCCATCAGAAAATACCACGGGAGAATCAGTTTCCGAATTGTCGGACAATACCTGGTAGGCGTATTGGTCATGCAATGTATTTCCGCACTATTATTTGATAACTCCCCTTTCGCAGCAAATATTTTACAGAAAACATTTTATTCGCCCGTCGAATATAAGTATATTCTAAGCCTAAGGAGGATGTTCGGCATCGGAGCATATCTTGACGTCGCTGGAGTACGTTTTGCAGCAATTATGATAGTACTTGGTGCCATATGCGTTGACTACGTTAGAGAGAGAAATACAAAAGCCGCTATAATATGTCTTTGCTGCCTTGGTTTCGGAACTATGATAGGAAATATGATTGCGAGGACAACTACAGTTGGAGTCGCAATATGTTTTATGTACTGGGGATTCATGTCCCTGTACCAATTCTGGAAAGGAGAATCCATACGAAAATTATGGGGACTATTCTTATTAGTGGGTTTGGTCACTTACGGCATAGGAGCGTTTGAATATCAGCATAACAGCAAAATGAGAGAAAACCTCCGCTTCGGCTTCGAGGGATTCTTCAGCCTTGTCGAAAAAGGTCACTGGGAAACCAATTCCAATAATGAGCTAGAAGAGATGATTAAATGGCCGGATAACGAGAAGACATGGATAATAGGCGACGGATATATGATTGACCCGACCAGGATAGAACCATATCTTATGGCATTTCACGCTCGCGGGGAGGTATTCTATATGGGAACAGACGCAGGTTATTGCCGTTTCATTTTCTACGTCGGAATCGTCGGTCTAGCCATTATGTGCCTGCTGTTTTTTGTATCTGCAGCGGGAGGAATGGCAAACCATCCGGAGTATAAGTTCGCCATTTTCTGCATTCTCCTTGCCAATATGATAATATGGATAAAGGTTACGACGGACGTGTACGCGATTCTGGCGCTGTTGCTTGCATTCAGGGATGAAGAGGAGGTTGAGGAAAATACAGACGTTGAGGAGGAAATCACGGAATGAAAATAGTCTACCATATCAATTCGCTTTATAATCCCGGAGGGATGGAGAGGGTTGTCCTGAACAAGGCGACCTGGCTGGTGGAGCATGGATATGAGGTGGTTGTCGTTACAACGGACCAGAAAGGTCGGAAAACGTTCTATCCTTTCCCTTCCGAAATCCGGATCGTTGACCTCGGAATCAACTATTCTGATGACAAAGGGAAGAATATTGTTGCCCATACTGTTTCTTATCTTCGTAAGCGGAAACTCCATAAAGCAAGGCTATCTTCGCTTCTGTTATCAGAGAGAGCAGACATTGTCGACACACTTTATCCGGGCGAGTCTTCGTTTATTCCGTCCATTTCCGACGGAAGCCGGAAAGTCATTGAACTCCACCAGAGCCGGTTTTTCCATAGACAGTATGCGAATTCCGGACTCAAGGGGTTGATTGACAGAATCAGGGAGAAGATGGACGTTCGGATGGTATCCCGGTTCGACAAGTTCGTGGTGCTAACAGAAGAGGACCTCGGATATTGGGGCGGTTTGAAGAATATCTGCGCCATTCCGAATGCCGCACGGAGGTTCGAGGAACCCGCTACCTTAGCTCGGGAGAAACGGGTTATCGCTGTCGGAAGACTGGATTACCAGAAGAGTTACGACAGGCTTATCGAGGCCTGGAGCCTTATTCCCGAGAACGGATGGACGCTGGAGATATTCGGCCAGGGAGAGGACGAGGGGAAACTTCATTCGATGATTGCTTCGTATGGTTTGGAAGACCGAGTTCATATCAATAAGCCGACAGGCGCGATAGCCGAGGAGTATCGCAGAAGTTCCATCCATGTCATGAGCTCCCATTACGAGGGGTTCCCCATGGTGATGGTGGAGGCAATGGGATTGGGACTTCCGGAAGTATGTTTCGACTTCAAATGCGGCCCTCGGGATATCGTTTCTGATGGAGTAAACGGTCTGATTGTACCTGATGGAGATATCGAGGGAATGGCCGGGGCGCTCCGCCGTTTGATGGAAAACGACAGCCTTCGGGAGAAGATGGGGCTCGAGGCGACGAGAGTACTCGAACGATACTCGGAAGAGAAGGTTATGGAGAAATGGGAGAAACTGTATTCGGAGATTACCTCGAAGAAGGTCCTTCATATCAATCCGGTCGTAAGGCGCAATACTTCTACGGGAAAAATAATGCAGGAGATAGGCGCTGTGGCTGTTGAGGCGGGATGGAAGAACTATATCGCATATAGCCGAGGAAGAGATGGAATCGCAGATATTACGCCTTCTATCGCAGTACCGGTAGGAAGCAAACTGTCTGTCGGGCTGCACGGACTGCTTACACGGTTGTTCGACGCTCACGGAGAAGGATCAATTATCGCGACACTCCGTTTCATACGGGAGATCAAAGAGATTGATCCTGACATCATCCATATCCATAACGTCCACGGATATTTTCTCAATTATCCGCTGCTGTTCAAGTACCTGGCCTCTTCCGGGAAGCAGGTCGTCTGGACTGTCCATGACTGCTGGCTTTATACAGGCCACTGCTACCACTACACCGTCGCCGGATGCTCGAAATGGAAGACCCATTGCGAGAATTGTCCACAGAGGAAAGAGTTCCCTAAGAGTATGTTCTTCGACCGGTCCTACAGTTCGTTCGAATTGAAGAAGAAGGCCTTCACTTCCCTGCCGCGGGACAAGTTCACCCTTGTCACCGTATCAGAGTGGATGGGCCGTGAAATGAGCGAATCGTTCCTCAAGGATTGCCGGTTCAAACTCATACATAACGGCATAGATATCAATACGTTCAAGCCATCTCCAAACGACTCCGCCGTAAGGGCGGAATACGGTCTTGGAGAGAGGAAGATAATACTCGCCCTCGCGAGCATATGGTCCCGGGAGAAAGGGTTCTTTGACCTTGTCGAAATGGCAAAGAAACTGAATCCCGACGAGGTGCTCGTCATGGTTGGAGTAAGCGACGCCCAGTCTGCTGAACTGCCGGAGGGCGTAGTCGCGATCCGGAGGACCGCTAACGCCACCGGCCTCGCCGCCCTCTACTCCGCTGCATCTGCGTTCGTCAACCCGACCTACCAGGACAACTACCCGACTGTCAATATGGAGGCTATTGCCTGTGGAACTCCTGTAGTGACATATAGGACCGGAGGCAGCATCGAGACAATTACCCCTATGACCGGAAGGATTGTTCCGGTCGGAGACATAGAGACGATGCTGGAGGCCGTACGCGAGATTGAAGGTCTCGGGAAAGAATATTTTGCCGAAAGTTGCCGGAGTTTTGCCGAAGCGAATTTCAGCAAAGAAGAAAGATACAAGGACTATATCGAACTATATGAAAGTCTTACAGCTAGGTAAATTCTACCCCATAAGGGGCGGAGTGGAAAAGGTCATGTGGGACCTTACGAAAGGACTCGACGCGAGAGGCATCGACGCGAAGATGATGTGCGCCGTCGGGGAAAAGGATTATTGGAAGGAAGCCAAGGACGACCCGAGGCTCATTCCGGTGCGTTCCTGGGCCAAGGTCGCCGCGACGATGATTGCTCCCGGGATGATATTCAAGCTTCTCTTCACCTCCCGGCGATACGACATCATCCATGTCCACCACCCCGATCCGATGGCGGCACTCGCCCTCTTCCTGTCCGGATATAAAGGGAAAGTTATCCTCCACTGGCATAGCGACATACTGAAGCAGAAGGGACTTCTCAAGTTCTATATGCCCCTTCAGAGCTGGCTCATAAAGAGGGCTGACAGGATAGTCGGAACAACCCCCGTCTACGTCAAGGAATCCCCGTATCTCAAGGACGTCCAGAAGAAAGTCACATATATGCCTATCGGGGTCGAGCCTCTGAAGGAAATCGAGACTCAGAGTACGGGGAAAAATATCGTATATTCCCTCGGCAGGCTCGTTGAATACAAGGGATACGAACACCTCATCAAGGCCGCGAAATACCTTCCGGACAACTACAAGGTCGTTATCGGAGGAATGGGCCCTCTGAGAGAGGAACTTGAAAAGGAAATCTCTGATCTCGACCTCTCAGGCAAGGTCGAACTTATCGGCCGTGTCCCCGATGAGGAGATGATACGCCGTTACTGCGAGGCAAAGGTGTTCGTTCTTCCTAGCGTATGGAAGACCGAGGCGTTCGGCATCGTCCAGATCGAGGCGATGAGCCTCGGAAAGCCCGTCATCGCAACGAAGATACCCGGCTCGGGAACGTCATGGGTGAACGAGGACGGCATATCCGGATATAACGTAGAGCCCGGAAACGCAAGGGAACTGGCCGGAGCCATCCTCAAGATATGCGAAGACCCGGAAGAATATCAGAAATTCTCCGAATACGCGAGAAAACGCTACGAGAGTATGTTCACCCTCGAAAAGATGATTGACCGCTGCATCGAGATATACAATGAGACTAAATAAGGAATTCAGGCTGAATCATGTCGCCGACGAGGCTATGCTCGTCAAGGCCGGAGGACGCGAAGCCGACATGTCGAAAGTGTTCGGGCTTAACGAACCCGCCGCATGGCTGTACGAACAGATTGGCGATGAAGAAGTATCGGAAGACCGGCTCGTCGAGCTGCTGACCGGTGAATTCGAAGTTGACGAAGAAACTGCACGCAAAGATATCAGGGACCTTATCAATGAGTGGAAGACCTACGGAATCGTTCTTTAGACTCCTGAGGGACAGCCTTTTCGGGATAGACGCCGGAAAGATAGACCTTACGGACGGGGAATGGCTTGAGCTCTACAGGACAAGCCGCAGCCAGGCGTGCCAGGCCGTTATTTTCGACTCGGCTTCGCGCTATGACATGCCCGTGAAAATCAGGGAGGCATGGTCGAAGGAGGTCGCTTCAATCGAAAGGCGCAACGCGAGGATCCGGAAGGTCACCGAGGTCCAGAGCGCAGCCTGGGAAAAGCGCGGGATTACAGCCGTCGAGCTCAAGGGTCAGGCCGTCGCCGCCCTTTATCCCCGTCCCGAGCATCGCGTCTGCGGCGACATAGACTGGTGGTTCCCCATTGAGGAGGACTGGGAAAAGGCAATCGCCGCAGCCCACGAGAACAAGTGCGAGACGACTATAGACAGCGACGGGGACGTCCATTACGCTCTCGCCGGCGTTGTCGTTGAATACCATAAAAAAGGCTTCAGGGAGAATACGCCGGAAGGTCGCATTGCCTTCCTTTGCCGCCATATTGCCAAGCACGCCATGGTATTCGGCGTCGGGATGAGACAGGTGTGCGACTATGCCCTTACTATTAGGAAATACGATTCGACATACGACAGGGCCAAGGTCGCCTCATTTTGCAAGGACATGAAGCTCAACCGCTTCCTTCCGATACTGAACCGGGCAGTAGAAATCCTGTTTGCTGCCGGGATTACCGATCAAAAAGACGTATCCATAGACGATATGGCAAAGGATTTCATCGATCTTGTGATGGTCGACGGCAACTTCGGCCACGATAAGAAACACATGTTCATAGGATTCTTCATGAGGCTCCGCTTCTTCCTGCGCTGCGCCCCGGGCGCATTCTTCGGAAGATGGAGCGCGCTTATTACAGGACGGATTAAAAGATGGTTTATTACAAAATAGCAGAACTCATAGTCGGAGTAGAGGACGCTCCCCGGCTTTCGAATATGGAGCCTTTCGTCTGTAAAGAAGAGACCAGGACCGATATGGTCGTCTCTTTCGGTCCCGTCGAGAGACCCGCGGACGCAGAATACATAACCGGCTTCAACAACGACGCCGGAGACGTGTCTCTCTATCTCTCGGGCGACTGGTTCTTCGACATATCGCTTGGCGGAAAACAATGCAAGGCCAGGTGCTCGAAGGATTTTTCCAAAGTCCTGACAGACTGCATCCCCGACGACAGAACATATTTATCCCTCATAAACTCGGTAATCCGCATAGCATTCGCCCAGAGGATTCTGTTCTACAAGGGAATTCTCATGCATTCATCCGTCGTCGTTCTTGACGGCAAAGGATATATGTTCCTCGGCAAGAGCGGCACCGGCAAATCCACCCATAGCCGGCTGTGGATCAATGCTTTCGGAGCCGAGCTTCTCAACGACGACAACCCGGCTGTACGCCAAATGGCCGATGGTACATTCAAGGTATTCGGCACTCCTTGGAGCGGCAAGACGCCCTGTTACAGGAACGCCTCTGCGCCCCTCGAAGCCCTCGTAAGACTCGAGCAGGGAAAGGCCAATTTCTTCGAGCGCCTTTACAAGGTAAAGGCATGGACGCAGATTTTCCCTTCGTGTTCGCTGATTTTACAGGATGAAATACTATATTTGCAGTTTGAGAAGACTGCGAACGCCCTGGCTCTAGGCCCCAAGGTCGGCCATCTCGTCTGCCTTCCCGATCTCGAGGCCGCGAAAATATGCCGTGAAGGCCTTTTGAAACAATAGCAAGCGCACTATGATGAAGAAGATATTACTGTTTACAACTATCCTCGGAGTTATAGCTTTCCTCGGATCATGTTCCCCGAAGAGGCTTACCTACCTCCAGGATATGGACCCTCTCCAGACCTATGAGGTCGCCGAGCGTCCCGACGCCCATATTACTGTTGGAGACAAGATCTCGATTACAGTTACCTGCAGCAATCCCGCCCTCGCAGCTCCCTTTACTATTGTCAGCGGACTTTCAGTAGTCGACCCTATTACCGGTCAGGTCACAATGAGTTCCCCCGACCAGGCGAAAAGCTATACCGTCGACAAGAAAGGCGATATCAACTTCCCTGTCCTCGGATATATCCATGTCGACGGATTTACGATAAAGGAGCTCGAGGATTACATCACGAACGCCATTATCGAAAGCGGCTACATAAAGGATCCCGTCGTACTCGCCGAATTCACGAACTTCCAGATTACGATGCTTGGAGAAATCGGAACTGGCAACTATATCATAAATAGTGGTTCCATAAATATCCTTGAAGCTATCGCTCTCGGCGGAGACCTTCAGGATACAGCAATGCGCGATAAAGTATGGGTCATACGTACCGAAAACGGGACTAGGAGGGTTATCGTTGTCAACCTCCTCTCTAAAGACCTCTACAACTCCGAAGCTTTTTACCTTCAGCAGGGAGACGTAATCTACGCGAAGCCAAGAAAAACGAAATTTGATCCTACGACCCGTTTCGTATTCTCTACAATCACATCCGGCGTTTCCCTTATATCTTCGCTCGCGACAATCTTCTTCCTTATTACTAGAATCACTAAAGCACAATAATGGCAACAAAAACGACAAATACTGCTAACAGCCACGGCTTCAGCATAGTAGACCTTTTCTTCTATCTGCTGAGCTACTGGTATGTGTTCGTCCTCACGATTGCCATTGGAGTGGGCGTCGCATATTATCTCTACGCTAAGAAGGACCTTGTATATCGCGCCGACTCGACAGTAATGATCAAGGACCCCTCCAACACGAAATCCGGAGCGAGACTCGACACATACAACAACCTTATCAATAAGTCAAACGTCTCCAACGAAATTCTCCAGTTCAAGTCCAAGGACCTGATGGGGGAGGTCGTAAGCCGTCTGAACGCCAATACAAGCTACAAAGTTGACATAAAACTCCGCCATAACGAGCTCTATTACAACACTCCCGTAAAGGTCGAGTTCCTCGAAGGCTTTGACTCAAACAGGACTCACAATCTTACCGTCCGTCCGAGGTCCCGCGAACTTATCGACGTAACGCTTTTGAATGTTGAAGACCCTGAAGCCCAGACCGCCTTCCACGTCGAGCCCGGAGATACGATTGAGACTGCTTTCGGACGCCTCGCAATAACTCCTACACGAGCTTTTGGTGCACAATGGTATGACCGCGACATCCACGTATCACGCCTTCCAATAGTTTCCGCAGCAGCCGGCTTCCTCTCTAGATTCCAGATTTACCAGCCCGAATCTCAGACAACGATTCTCCGTCTGGTCCTCCAGGACAGTTCCCGTGAAAGAGCTAAGGACATCCTCAACATGCTCGTCGTCGTATACAACGAGAAAGCTGTTGAGGACAAAAATATGGTTGCAGTCAACACCGCTGCGTTTATTGACGAGAGGCTGGCCATTATCGAGCAGGAGCTCGCGGATACCCAGCATGAGCTCGAACAGTTCAAGGTCAAGAACGTCATGCTGAGCGCCAATGAAGCTGCCGGAATGTACCTATCCGAAGCCCGCAGTTCGATGGCGACCATAGTAGGAATCGAGACAAAGATCAGGCTCGCGAACAATATGAGGGAATACCTCATGGACCCCGCTAACCTTACAACGACAATACCTACAAATACCGGACTTGAAGACCTTCGCGTCGAGGGCCAGATCATCCAGTACAATACAACAAAGATGAACCGCGACCGTCTGCTCGAGAGTTCGAGCATCGACAGCCCGGTAATCCGTGGTCTCGATGCCTCCCTCGCGTCAATGCTGCAAGGCATCATAAACGGTATCGACAGCGCGATAAGAAGCCTTGAAATAAAGAAAGCCGACGCGGAGCAGCAGGAGGGCAAAGCTCTCGCCCAGTTCTCAAAGATGCCGGCGATGGCCAACCAGATGCTCGCTATCGAGCGTCAGGCTCACATAAAGGAGACGCTCTATAACTTCCTCCTCAACAAGCGCGAAGAGAATGCTCTCGCCCAGGCGATGGTCGACAATAACGCCCGCGTTCTCGACGAGGCAGACGGCCCGTGGGCCCACATATATCCCAACAAGAAGAAGATGTTGATGCTCGGCTTCCTCATTGGTCTCATGCTTCCCGCGGTTATCCTTATCGCAAGGGTATTCCTCGACAACAAGGTCAGGACCCGTAAGGAAATAGAGGAAAATGTCGACGTGCCCTTCGCCGGAGAGATTCCCCTTACGAAACAGTCAAAGAAGAAACTCCGCAAGAACAAGAAGAAAGGACGTCCTGTCAACGAATTCATCCTGTACGACGGCCACAGCAAGAGCCTTCTTACAGAGTCTATGCGTATACTCTGTACTAACATCGACTTCATGAAGCCCGCCGAATGTGGCGAATCCCAGGCAATAACGATGTCGTCTTTCAGCGCAGGAGCCGGAAAGACTTTCGTAACACTCAACATGGCGACCTGTTTCGCTGACAACAAGAAGAAGGTTGTAATCATCGACCTTGACCTTCGCAAGCGCACCCTAAGCCGTCACCTTAAGTGTTCCCACGGTATCCGCGGCGCCTCCAACTATCTCTACGACAGCGCCATGAATGTTGACGAGATCCTTATCAAGGACATATTCCCCGGAATAGACTTCATCCCCTCGGGAATGATTCCGCCCAACCCCGTCGAACTTCTTAAACGCGCCCGCCTCGACCAACTCGTAAGCGAGCTCAAGGAACGTTACGACTACGTAATCATAGATAACGTTCCTGTCGATATGGTTGCCGACCCGGCTATCATCAACCGTGTCGTCGACACTACAATCTTCGTAATCCGCGCCGGCGCTATCGACCGCCGCATGCTCGGCCTTATCCAGAAGATGTACGAAGAGAACAAATTCAACAACATGGGCATAATCCTCAACGGTTCCGAAATCCGCCGCGGCTACGGCTACAACTACGGTTACGGCTATGGCTATGGTTACGGATACGGTTATGGATATGGATATGGATGCGGATACGGCTATGGCTATGGCTACGGATACGGAGAAACAGAGAAAGCTCCGGAAGAAGACCAGCTCAAGGTAGATGAATAATCCTATACCCGAGAAATATGACAATAGCAGTAGATTTTGACGGAACAATTGTAGAGCACCGCTACCCCGCTATCGGGAAAGAGATTCCCTTTGCGATAGAGACCCTCAAGAAACTTACGGCCGACGGCCATAAGCTCATCCTCTGGACTGCCCGCGAGGGCCAGCTTCTCGAGGATGCGATAGAGTTCTGCAAGGTGCGTGGCCTCGAGTTCTTCTCAATCAACGCTGACCTTCCCGACGCGAATTGGGAGGGTTACAAGACTACCCGCAAGCTCCGCGTCGACTGCTTCATCGACGACCGCAATCTTGGCGGCATTCCCGACTGGTCGACTATCTACATGATGATATCCCGTAATCTGACGTTCGGCGACATGCTCCGCGACGGATATGAAGAGCCCGAGAAGAAAGGCCTCTTCAGCCGGCTTAGGGAAAGGACAAGGTCCTCAAGGGACCGTCTGACCCACAGGTCCCACCACCATACAAGACATCACTGGTAAAATAAGAATGGCGCCCCTCGGGACGCCATTTTCTATTCCGCGGGATAGCCGAGGGCTACGATACATAGTATCCTGTACTCGTCCTTGACGCCTAACAGTTCCCTCACATAATCCTCTGCGCTGCCCTTGGAAGGATCTTCCTTTGAACGGGGACGGCCGGCGCAGTGGACCCAGCAGCTGCCGAGCCCTTTGTCAGTGGCGGAAAGGAGAAGATATGTCGCAGAGATCGCGCAGTTATCCTCCCAAAGGTCGGTCTTCGTCGTATCTCCGAGGACGACGATTGCGGCAGCGGCGCCCTTAATGAGGCCGGAGCCATGCTCCCTCATCTCCGAGAGGGCCTCGAGGGTCGAACGGTCTTCTACGATAAGGAATCCCGAAGTCTTAGTATTCTTTGAGGACGGAGCGAGAAGCGCTTCGTCTATCATCTCGTCAAGTATGGCCCTGTCGATGGGCTGGTCAGTATATTTCCTTACGCTATGGCGCAGGGCAAGGACATCTTTGAATTCCATTTTCTATAAATTCTTCTTGAAGGTAAGTACAACTATTTTATCGATTTCCTCGCCGCGGGCGGGGGCGGCGAACTTGATTCCTGTCTTTGTCTGGGTGAAAGCCACCGGCTCGCCGTCGAAGGTCGCGGCCGAGAGGAGCTTGTTGGCCTTTGAGCCCACAGGGATCTCTATTTCACCGGCGTTCTCAAGGATGTGGACGAAGAGTTTGTTTTCTTTCATGGTCGAGCATCCCCAAGGATGTTCTCCGGTGAGACCTCCGTCAGTATCGTATATGGTCTCGCCGTACCGGCCGAGCCACTCCCCTATCTCACGGAGCCTCTTGACGCAGTCGTCGGGAAGGGTTCCGTCAGGACGGGGGCCGACATTGAGAAGGAGGTTCGCCCCCTTGCCGGCTGTAAGCACGAGGAATTTTATCATGCTGTCAAGGCTCTTGGTCGTTGTCTCCTTATAGCGGTAGCCCCAGGAATTGCACATCGTCTGGCAGGTCTCGAGAGAAAGGGACGAGATATTGGAATCTCCGGAATAGCCAGCCTCGTTATGGCCGGGAACGTCCCTTTCGAACACCTGGATATCCTCTGCGGGGAAGGGAGTCAGATGGTGGTTGTTCGCGACAAGGCAGGAATTCTGGAGCTTATGTATCAGCTCGTACTGCTCGTAGAGATGCCATATCCTGGGCTGGGCCTCGCGGTTATTGTCAGTCTTGTCCCAAACGCCGTCGAACCAGATAGCGCCTATCGGGCCATACTTGGTCAGCAGTTCTGAAAGTTGGGCGCTCACGAAGTCAAGGTAGTGCTCCCAGTCGCCGAGATGGCCCTCGGGACGGCCGGTGCCGTGGCCTACATGGCCAAGGGGCCAGTAGTCCTCACGCCCCCAGTCAAGATGGGAGTAGTAGAAATTAAGGGCAAGTCCCTCGTCCGAGAGGGCCCCGGCAAGTTCGCCGATCACGTCGCGATGGAACGGCGTGGCATCCACCACGTTGTAATCGCTCACATCCGAGTCGAACATCGAGAAGCCGTCATGATGGCGCGAAGTGATAGTCACATACTTCGCACCAGCCTCCTTGAAGATTCCAGCCCATTCGGCGGCATCGAACTTCGAAGGATAGAAGCCGCCCGCAAGACGGGGATACTCCTTATAATTGATGTCATGGTTCTGCATGGCCCATTCCCCATCGCCCAGCATCGAGTAGATGCCCCAATGGATGAAGATGCCGAAGCGGTACTTGTTGAATTTCTCACGGGCCGCGATCTGGTCGGCCGTAGGGGCGAACCGGGCCGCAGCGAGGTCCTCGGGCAGGTACTGGAGGACGGCGTTGTGGGCGGCGCGGCGGAGGACTTCCGCCTCCTCTGCGCCAACCGCCGCCGTTCCATCCTCGCTTCCGTCAGGGACATAGCTGTTGTCAAGAACGCTCCTGTTGAACAGCGTCTCGTACCATGTACATGCGGCAATATAACGTCCTGCGTCAAGGCTCATGTGGAAGCCGTCCCTCGTCAGGTCGAAGTCATTCAGATAACGGCGGGCATTCTGGAGAGCCGTTCCCGTAGGGATGATCCTCTTGATTCCAACTTTGGCCGTCTCATCGACAACTGTCCTAGTAATGGCGTCATACATGAACCACTGGTCACTTCCGTAATTCGGGAAAGCCCAATGGTTGGAGCCCACGCCGTAGGCCCAGGTCTGGTGGAACACGACCTCGGCAGTCGGGGCGTTCTCCCGTATCCAGTCGACAAGCGTCGCAAGTTCGGCATATGTCTCAGGCTGGCCCGAATAATGGCTCGCCTGCTGGACCGTCACGAAATCCCACTCCTCATCCTTGATAGCCTCGGCCAACGTGAAATCAGGAGTATAGGTCTTGTTACCGTCCTTGTCTATCTTGAGGTAGCGATAGTCCGTAGAGTTGCTCCCGATATTGCCGACATGGCGCTCTATCGAGCACCCGCCAATATACATGTCGCCGACAATCACAGACTGACCGCCGGCCTTTGCAATCTGATAGAAGTTCTGGTCGACAGAGTCCATCGAGAAACTGTTTCCGATAGCAAGAATCTTTATCGGCTCGGGCTCGGAAGGCGTCACAGCCTTCTTTGGCGTCGCGCCAGAAGGCATCGCGACGAGCAGAACACCCATTACAAGGAGGGTACGGAAAGCTTTCATCACTATATTTTTTATTGATTCATACAAATATAGCAATAATTTATTACCTTTGCACTCCATTTGGATGGTCCGGTAGCTCAGCTGGATAGAGCAACAGCCTTCTAAGCTGTGGGTCTTGGGTTCGAATCCCAACCGGATCACAACAGTTTTTTCGCACAAGCCCGACTTTGTCGGGCTATTTTGCTGTACCAAATCCCAAATGAAAGCTCACTTTCATTTGGCCATAGGCACAAAAAACAGGTCGGGGGCTTTGCCCCCGGCCTTTGTGCGAAAAAGACTGTTGTTCGATGCCCCGCGGCAGCGTCAGGGATGTGGCGCGCTCTGCGCGACAAATCCCACGCGACCAACGGGAGCGGAATCCCGCGGAATCCCATCCGGTCTCCCTCCCTACGCCTTATGCCTTACAGAAGCCTTGATCGTCATGCATTCGGAGCCGGGAACGGCGGGACGGATGACATAGCGGCCGATTGAGGCCGGGATGATGAAGGTCTCGGCGTAGTGGACCGTGAAGGGGGCGAAGGCCCCGTCGGGACTTTCGACCAGCGCCTCCTCGCCCTCGACGAGGTTGAGGACATTGACGCATCCTTCGGTGTCGTGGGGTACAGGAACGCTGAACTTATGACGCCGGGTCTCGATGAACTCGTTGGGATGGAGCCCGGTACGTATCTCGGACCAGCCCTCACCTTCTGCCACAGGCTCGAAATGGTTGGCAAGGTTCTCCATCACGAAGTCCGTGTCGCGGCCCCAGTCGATGACCTGGCGGCCGCGCTCGACGTTGATAGGCCTGGGCTTGCCGTCAAGACCGAGCCTCTGCCAGTCCCAGAGCTTGAAGGTAAAGATGTTGGGAGTAGCGCTTATCTCGAGGACCATGCTGCCGGCTCCGGAACAGTGGATGGTGCCGGCCGGAATAAGATAATGGTCATGTTTCTTTGCGGGAAGCTTGTTGACGTACTTCTCGGCGTCGAAGACGATTTCGCCTCTCTGGGCGGCCCTGAGGTCCTCTATCATGGCGTCCTTGTCGACCCCTTTCTTGAGTCCCAGATATACAACGGCATTCTCGTCGGCGTCAAGCATGTAGTAGCTCTCGTCCTGGGTATAGTGCATGCCCATGTTCTCGCGTATGAACTGGGTCGTCGGGTGGACCTGGAGGCTGAGGTTGCCTCCTCCTATAGTGTCAAGGAAGTCGAAACGGATAGGGAAATCCTTTCCGAAACGCGACTCGACGACGGGGCCGAGCACCTCGCGGCTGCGGGAGAGGATCAGGTCCTGGGAGGGCAGTTCGAACCTTACTCCCGAGACTTCGAGAAGAAGGCTGTTCTCCTCCGGCACGCAGTCGAAGCACCAACCGTAGTTGGCGACGCTACGGTCAAGACCGCAGACATCCTTCATCCACTGGCCACCCCAGGGAGCCGGATCGAAGAACGGGACGACGCGGAAAGGTGAATGGGCCGTGAGGTCCATTCCCTTGAAGAAAGTCGCCCGGTCGATGAGCTTCGGTTCCCGGCGGTCGTTGGTATCGAGCCAATAGGAGACGCGGTCCATTATCTTGTCCTTGTACGCATCCAGAACACGCCAGTCGATGAAAAGGCCTCTCTTGTACTGGATCGAGACGGGATCGTCATGGTTGTCGATACCGAGCCCCTTGACCTCATGGCGACGGAAGCGCTGCTGGATCTCCCAGCGCGCCATGTCGGCATAGACAAGAATCGCATCCTCGGGAGCGGCGAGGGAGGCGCCGGGACCGAGGACGAGCACGCGGGAGCCGCGGGCCTTCAGCCGCGCGGCCGACTCCGCGAGCGCTCCGGCCCGGAAGAAATCCCGGATCCCGAGGCACGTTACGTGGCCGAACAGGACATCGTCAGTCATGAACGGAGCGGTCATCGCTCCGACTTCCTCTTCGGGCTTCATAAGGTCGCGGGTAAGCACCACCTC
This sequence comes from Bacteroidales bacterium, assembly GCA_024398155.1. Classification (GTDB taxonomy): domain Bacteria; phylum Bacteroidota; class Bacteroidia; order Bacteroidales; family UBA932; genus Cryptobacteroides. The sequence goes on from JAKSJS010000004.1 coordinate 27,842, forward strand.
GTCAAACCCGTCGGAAAGAGCGGAGGCAATCTCATCCTCGTAAGTACCAGTGTAGAGGTCGACAGCGACGACGCCGTCGAAGGAGGAGATCACCTTCCTTATCGATTCCCAACCGACCTCGATGAAACCCTCATACTTGGTCGAAGGGTATTTGTCATAGTTAGGTAAACGCATCTTAGTTTCTTGCAGCTTCCCTGAGCCTGTCTATCGTCTCTATCATCACACCAGCCTCGCCTCTAAATACGCCGGAGCCGCTGGGAACGCCGTCAAGGCTGTACCATTCGTTGAAACCGCCGTACTTTATCACGCGGTCGAGCATGGGAGAGAACTCCTCATACGCCTCACGCAGCATGCCGCGGTCTATCATAGCCCAGAGAATGCGGACTCCGTACCAGGTCCAGTCTCCACCGTTCTGGTACTTGTAAGGAGCCATCCAGTCGCGGAAAAAGCCTTCCGGATACGGCGGGTATGCCGCCATACAGATAGTCGTCGCGCCGGCCTCTTTCATGTTCGCAAGGAACATCTTGTTGCTGTAGGCTATCTCCTCGTCGGACATCAGCCCGGCAAGAGCAGCGATTCCGGTGCCGCCGGTGTACCATATGACGCTCTCGTCGAAGTCCTCGGGGAAGGGAGAATCACCTAGATAGATGTGGGGGATGAACTTGGACTTCTCCTCGTCCCAGAGGTATTTCCTGACGTTGGAGGCAATGGAATCCCTTCTGGCGACCCACTCACTGTCCTCTCCGACAACGGACATGTAGTCGTTGATTGCGAGTATGAACATGGCATTGTCGTACACGTCGATTGCGAAATGCGTGTCCTCATCTATCACGACACCCCACTCCGACTCGGGCTGGACATCGCCCCAGTCGACAGTCGTTGCGCCAGTTACAAGTCCGTACGTTGTATCCCTCTTTACGGTCCAAAGGAAGTCGAGAGCCTTTTCCATGTGCTCTGCGACGGTCATGCCGGCAACTTCCTTCTTGAGGAAATCGTAGTTGCCGGATTTCGTTACATACTTGGCGACAGCCTGGACGAAAGAGGACTCCTGGTCGGTCTCGACGGTATTCTTATGCGCCAGGTAATCAGGAGCATAAGCCGAGGGGATATAGTCGTATGCCTCGCCGCGCGCCATGACTACGTCATAGGGCGTATAGCCGTCGACGATGTTGCCGTCCTCGCCCTGGAACTTCATGAAGGTCTCGAGGGCAAAGCTTATCTGTTCGTCGGGGAGCACGTCCATAGCCGGCTTTATGAATGTATTGAAATCCCTGATCCAGACCTCGACATAAACCGTTCCGGCAGTAAGGCCTGTGGACAGGATGTCCTGGGCCATGGAATAGACCTGGTCCATCCTCTCGTCAGCGAGTATCTCTTTCTTAAGGGCAGCGTCCCTCATGCCGCAGGAGGCAAGGGATAAAAGCGTAGCGGCAGCAAGTATTATCTTCTTCATATGATATATTAAAGATAAATGACTTTTATGAAATCCTGGAGACTGAAGGGGCCTTTGGAATAGCCACCCTGGGAATCGCTCACGAGGATAAGGGTCTGGCGGCCGTCGGAGAGCTTCGCGCCAAGGCACATGCCCTCGTAATTCGCCCATGCAAGGCCTGCAAGCGACATGCTTGTGGACCATTCGGCGACAAGGGTCTTTGCGAGGGGTTTCGTTCCTTTGGGCTTTACGACATAGAGCTTGCACTTCACGTCAGCACCGACGTAGGAGCTCGGGATGTTCGCCTCTCTCTCGAGGACGAGTACCCGTCCGTCAGGAAGGGCGCATACCTCGGGTACTCCGAAGACATACGTGGAGCCGAAATCGGAGGTACGGCCGGCATCCATCGTGTAGAGGAACTGTTTCGAAGGGGCGAGATTCTTCTTGAAGGACTGTAGCCTCAAGAGGTTCTCTCCGCCGGGATTCTTGGGGCCCGCGGCGACTCCGTCGGCGGGGAGGGACGTTTCGGTCGTAGTCCAGAAACGGGCTTTCCCGCCCTTGCCGCCGAAGCCGAGGGCCTCGAGGCCCTGGTTGCCGACGGCCTTCCCAAACGCCTCGGGGATCTGGAGCTCGCGTCCGGTACGCTGGCCTTCCATGTCGTACTCTATGACCCTTCCATCAGTCTCACCGCTGATGAATACGGTTCCGGACTTGGGATAGAAAGCGACTCCCTCGCAGTCCCTGCCGGAGGTCGCGTTCACCTTGTTGGCAAAGAAGCCCTCGTTCTCGACGGAGCTTATCGCTCCTGTCGCGGGGTCCTGGGATATTTTCCAGACATAGAATCCATCAGCGCTGCCCTTGTCGCTCACGACGGCATAGCGGCCGTCGCCGAGAGGGGTGATACCGCTGTAGTTTGCCGGGGCTATCCCCCATTTCGAAAGGGCCTGCTGGGGCACGCCGACCTGGGCTTCGGAGTCCGAAGCCACGGCGGACACGCCTTCTGACACCATTCCTAAAAGGGCGCCGAACAGGCTCCCGACATTCTGGGCCGATGCCGGCACCATGCAGGCAAGGGACACAAGTATTGTACAGATTCTTTTCATCTTGTAGTATTGTATGTATGTAGACTATTATTTGACGAAGGTAAGTAATTTACGCCATACCAGGTAATCTGCATGGCAAGAAACGACAGCAAAACGGTAATGACGAGCCATTTTCTGTTTTTCCCGAGGGCTTCGGGTATGTGGATAGCGAGCAGGGTAAGGAGCCATGTCACTGCGGCCCAGCATTCCTTGGCATCCCAGGTCCAGTAGTCGCCCCAGGCGAACTTGGCCCAAACGGCCCCGCAAAGCATGCCGAGGATAAGGAGCGAGGAGGCTGTAGTGAGGAGCTTGAAGGACAGCCCCGCCGTCTTTCCATCCTTGAAAAGGGAGACGACGCCGAGCACAAGCGAAAGCGCAAGCACCGAGTAGGCGACCATATATATTATGAGATGGGGCACGAACCAGAGGCTCCTCAGCGCCGGAACTAGGGTGCCGAGACTGATCTTCGCGATGGAGATCAGAGTGAAGACAACGGCAAGGACGAGGACAGTCGGAAGTACGAATTTCGACTTCCATACTCCACGGAAGGAGAGGACAGCCCCGGCGGCAAGAAGAAGGATGCCGAGCAGCACGAACGGCAGCCAGGGATCCCGCACTAGCTTTATCACGGAAACGTTCGGATTGTCCCCGTCGAAACCGCTTTGGTATACTATCCATCCTTTGTGGGAGCAGGGATGGTTTACGGAAGTCTCCATCGTCTTTCCGTCAATCAGGAGACGGCTCGTATACTGCTTGGGACTCACGCCGTCCTCATAGTAATCGGTCCGGAACTCCTCGAGCCTTACAGTGAAGGGAAGGATTATCGGAGCGGACTTAGGACTCATCGCCACATGACGGGATTCTTCAGCCGATACCTCCATCGTAGCTTCCCTGAAGTCCGGGGCCCCGAAGAAGCCTCCGAAGAGGACAAGGAAAAGCCCGGTGTGTGAAAGGACAGAGGACCACGGGCGTTCGCCTCGTATGCCCTCCCATGCCGCTGCGAAAAGGCTCATCATGATAATGAGTACCAGGACGAGGAATACGATATTATGCTGGAGTCCCAGAGCCCAGGTGCCTTCTATTGCTATGAAGATTATTGCGAGGGGAAAGGCAACAGCCGTAAGGGGGCCGCGGCCCTTCGAAAGGAAGGCGTAGAGCTTCGAGCCGCGGCCGAAGCGCGCGAGAAGCAGCATGCCGGCGACAAAGAAGAGCGCCAGGACAAGCGACACGGGTGAACTCAGAAGATATACGGGATTCATAGTAATATTACATCATTCCTTCGCGCAGATCGTCGAGATAATCCATCAGGTCCCCTTCAAAGTCCATCTCGAACTCGGGCTCGAAGCCCTCCTCGATTTCATGATAGGGACAGAACAGTTCGTACGGGGTCATCTCCTCGACGAGCTCCTGGATGCCGTCGGGAAGACCGGCGAAAAGATTGTATCCGGACTTTATCTCTATGACGTTAACCGAACATGCGATATCGTAAAGGGACTTGAACTCGTACTCTCTGTTGGGGACGAGGAAGGCCAGGGACTTCCAGCCCAGCCCCTCCTGGGTCCTCTTGCAGACAGCGACGAAGTGGGCGAAGGGAAGGGCGCCGCCACTGAGGACTATCGGACCGGCGACTATCGTCGTTCCCCCGTAGGGCTTCTCGAAAGCCCAGTCATAGGCAAAGTCCATGACCTTCTTCCATGTCGTGGAATCGGCGGCGAAAGTCCCTTCCGGAAGTTTCGGGGTGTAGCGGTCGCGGAGGGTCCCTAGAGTAAGCGGATCGGGCTCCCAGATCACCCAGTTGAGCATTTTCGTTCCGGGGTCGGACGAAGTCCATGTCCCCTCACGGAACACTATCGCCTCTGCTGATTCTTCGTCATTGAGTACGTTGATCGTCCCGCTCTCAGAGTTCAGCTTTATAGGGAAGCCGAGACGTGGGCGGAAACGGCGCGGGGCGCGGGCGGTGATACGGGTTTCGCGTATCGTCTCGATCGCGAAACTCGGGCCGCCCTCGGCGCCGGGCGACTGCGCGCCCGTCTCGGGCGCCACAAAGAGCAGCGCCACGACTACGAGTAAATATGAGAGGAGGATCCGCCTCAAAACCTTCTGATTCTTACTCCCTCACCGGGAACGACTTTCACTCCGCGGGGAGCTTTGACCTTGGCCACAAGGCCGTCGGAGCCATCCTTTTCCACTCTGACAGTAATATATCCGTAGGGAGTCGGGAACATTCCTCCGGCCCACTCGAGCGAGCCGAGGGAAGGATTGACGAGGACACGCTTGAAACCGGGTTCCAGGGGACGGATGCCGAGAATATGGCGGCTCATCCAGGGCGTAGGGCCGCTGGCCCAGCCGTGGCAGAAGCTATGGCGGTATCCCTTGTAGCAGTAGTCGCCGTAAGCCTTGTGGATGTCGACCTTGTCGGGAGAAGGCATTTCATCGATCCTTCCGGCATTCTCAGCCCATTCTATATTGAAGTCTTCCCAGAAAGTGGTGGCTCCAAGGTCGAGCATGGCTCCCCAGAAACGGCTTACCATATCCTCAGCTTCAGCTACCATTCCGGCTTTTGCAAGAGCCTCGAGCATATAGTATCCGTAGAAGGTGGAGAAGCCCGCAGGGCCATTGAACAGCAGTCTCGCAGCAGCCTCCTGAGGGTCCATCATCCCGGCAAGCGACATCAGCGCGACGGCCTGTTTGCGGCCGACCGCGTCATACGGGACGTCTTCGCCGAGGAAGGCGGCAGCAACGGCCGGGGCGGCCTTTTCAAGGCGCCCCCGGGCCTCGGCGCAGGCGGAGCTGTCCACGCCAAAGAAGGCGAGCAGCTCCTCGCCGGCCTCCATAGCCATTATCATCAGGGCATGAAGTCCGCAGTCTATTGCCGAAGGATCGCCGTTCGAGGGCCAGTCGAGGAAACGGTTGCCGTCAAGATGTTCGCGGCCTTCGTCGTCGACCAGTCCGCAAAGACGGTCAAGCAGCCCCACGACGTAATCCTTCTGGGAAAGCCGATAATCTGAGTCTCCTCCGTAAAGATACCAGTCCCTCTGAATCAGCAGCCACCATATCGAGTAGGAGCTGATGCCGTTCATCCACTGCGTCAGAGGGGTCTCGTCGCGGACCAGGTCAAGGCTTGTCCGAACGGCGGGATTGGCGCCGAACACCGCACAGGTGGACATCACTTCGGGATGCATGTCCCCTATCCACACAAGACGGTCCCTCTTGATCCCGTCCCAGATATAATCCTTCTGGGAGCATTGCTGAAGAGTGTAGGCTCCGGTATTCCAGATGGAAGTCAGCCGGTCGTCAGAGCACATGAACGAGCCCAGGACGGGAAGGTCGGTATGGGTCTCTATCGCCTCTACGCTTCGGAGGAGCACTTCCCCACCGAGCAGGTCGATACGGACGAAGCGGAAGCCGCTACGTCCGAATTCCCTCGAACCGAGCCAGGGAAGAGTCGCTTCGAAATCGCGTATCGCATGGTCGTTCCCGGCGCCATTGACCCCGTCAATGTCGCAGCAGGCCTCGCTCACGCTCTCGCCCAGACGGATACGGACGGCAGCCGGCTTGCCGGAAGCGTACTGACCGGTGGTGATCTTTATCGAGCCCTGGATCTCACGGCCGAAGTCGAGGAGTATCGAGGCCTCGCCTGCCATCCTCGCGCAGCCGGAGGCTCCGAGGACGGCCTGGGAGGCCTTGGCCTCGAGAAGCAGCCCGGCATTGTCGACCTCGCCCCCCGAAAGGATTATGCGGGTCGGCACAAGGACCTCCGCCGCCTCGTCGGCGAAAAAAAAAAAAAAATTCGCGGCGCATGAACACAGCGCCGCGACAGCAAAGAGGACAAGCCCCTTGGAGATGTATCTCATCCGTTATTCTTCGACTGTGAAGTAATAGCTTGCGTGGCCTTTGTAGGTCTCACCGGGCTTGACGGTCGCGCTGGGCCACTGGGGCTTGTTGGGAGTGTCGGGATACTTGCCCGGCTCGAAGCAGATAGCGTGGCGGAAGGGATATTTTATGCCCTTCTTGCCTCCCATGGTACCGTCAAGGAAGTTGCCGGCATAAACCTGGACACCGGGCTCGTCGGTAAAGATCTGGAGGCAGATGCCGGTCTCGGGGCATACGCACTCGACAGCGAGGATTTCAGGGTCGCATTTGGTAGCGAGAACCCAGCAGTGGTCATAGCCGTTGGCGTTCTTGAGCTGGATGTCATCGTCGCCTATCCTGTCGCCTATCCTTCTCGGGGCGAGGAAATCGAAGGCGGGATTGTCGACCTCGACAGAGGCGAGTTCGCCATTTGTCATGAAGGTATCATCGACGGGAGTGATGTAGCCGGCATTGAGGAAGAGGATGTCATCCTCCACACAATGGTTCGCGGGGTCACCGGCGAGGTTGAAGTAGGAGTGGTTGGGCATGTTGATGACGGTCTCCTTGTCGGTAGTGGCCTCATAGTCGATGTCGAAGGTATTGTCTTCCTTGATTGTGAAGGTCACGAAAGCGGTGACGTTACCGGGGAAGCCGGCGTCGCCGTCGGGAGATTCGATCTTGAGCTTGACATGCTTCCTGTCAGCCTCGACCTTTTCGAAGACGCGGTTGCGCCATCCGTCAGGACCGCCATGGAGGCAGTGACCGTAGTTGTTCTGGGGAAGCTGGTACTCGACTCCGTCAATAGTGAGCCTGCCCTGGTTGACGCGGTTGGCATAACGGCCGATGGTAGCGCCGAAGTTGTTGTCATTGTTCTCGGGGAAATACTCCTCTACGGTATCGAAACCGAGGACCACGTCCTTGAAATCGCCGTTTCTGTCGGGAACCATGATGGAGACGATACGGGCACCGAAGTTGGTGATACAGAGCTCCATGCCGTTATCGTTGGTAAGAGTGAAGAGTTCCGTCTTCGAGCCGTTGTACTCGGATTCGAAATTCTTGGGATCAATCCCGGACTTGGTAAGTTTCGGGGCGCATGCGACGGCGAGGACGACCGTCATCAAAAGGGCAATTCTTTTCATCTGGATGTATATTTTTGAGTTTTTTCCTTTTCAAGGAAACAAAAATAATAAAAATATGGACTTTTTCATAACTTTGCGGAATATGGCAAGTATAATTAGAAACGAAGCGCTCTGGAAAGACGGCGCGCTCAAGATAGAATGGGTCAGACACCACATGCCCCTTCTCAATGCCCTCGAGGCAGAATTCACTGAAACCCAGCCCTTCAAGGGCCTGAAAATCGCCCTCTCGGTCCACCTCGAAGCCAAAACCGCCTACCTCTGCAAGACCCTTGCAGCCGGCGGTGCCGAGATGTACATAACCGGCAGCAATCCCCTCTCCACGCAGGATGACGTCGCCGCGGCCCTTGTCCACGACGGCCTCAACGTCTTCGCCTGGCATGGCGCGACTCCCGAAGAGTATGAGGACCATATCCGCAAGGTGCTCGAGATCGGTCCCAACATCATCATCGACGACGGCGGAGACCTCGTCGGCATGATGCACAGCGAATTCCGCGACCTTATCCCGGGCGTCATCGGAGGATGTGAGGAGACGACCACCGGCATCCTCCGCCTCATAGCCCTCAACAAGGCCTCGAAGCTCGAATTCCCCATGGTGCTTGTCAACAATGCAGACTGCAAGCATCTCTTCGATAACCGCTACGGTACCGGCCAGTCCGTATGGGACGGCATCAACCGCACGACCAACCTCATAGTTGCCGGCAAGAACGTCGTTGTAGCCGGATACGGCTGGTGCGGCAAGGGCGTCGCAATGAGAGCCAAGGGCCTGGGAGCCAAGGTTATAGTCACCGAGGTCGACCCCGTCAAGGCCATGGAGGCCGTAATGGACGGTTTCAGCGTCATGAAGATGAACGAGGCCGCACGAGTCGGCGACATCTTCGTCACCGTGACCGGATGCGCCGGTGTCATAACCGAGGCTGATTTCCGCGTCATGAAGGACGGTGCGATATGCTGCAATGCCGGCCATTTCGACGTCGAGGTGGACATAGCCCGTCTCCGCGAAATTGCCGTCGAAGTAGCTCCCGCTCGTAACAACATCGTCTCCTACAGGCTTGAGGACGGCCGCAGGATATACATCATAGCCGAAGGCCGCCTCGTAAACCTTGCGGCCGGCGACGGCCATCCCGCCGAGATCATGGACATGTCCTTCGCCATCCAGGCGCTCAGCGCCCGCTGGCTCGCCGAAAACCGCGGCGCAGCGCACGTCAGGGGCGACATGGTATGCGACGTTCCCCTCGAGATCAACGACAAGGTGGCCCGCATGAAACTTGCCTCCTGGGGCTTTGAGATCGACACTCTGACCCCCGAGCAGCACAAATACCTTTACGGAGAATAGCCATATGAGTTCGCTTATTTTGAGGAATGTCCTCTGCGACGGGGTCAGGACCAGCATCCTTGTCGAAGAGGGCCGTTTCAAAGCTTTCGGACTCCGCGACGGCGCAGTCGCCGACGAAGTCCTCGACTGCGGGGGCCTCGCCATCCTTCCCGCCTTCTACAACACCCACACCCATGCAGCGATGAGCGTGCTGCGCGGATATGCCGACGACATGGACCTCAAGACATGGCTCGAGGACCATATCTGGCCCTATGAGGCGAAGCTTTCCGCCGCCGACATCCGTCGCGGCTCCGAGCTCGCCGTCCGCGAGATGGTGTCTACCGGATCCGTCTTCTTCAACGACATGTATTTCGACATCGACGAGACCATAGACGTCGTGCGCGAGGCCGGAATCCGCGCCTCGATCGGCATCACCGTCATGGAGATGCACTCCAAGGCACTTGCCGAGTCGAAATGGGCCTACACCCGGAATTTCACCGACCCGACCGGCGGGCGCGTTTCTCTTAACGTCGCGCCCCACGCGATATATACGGTCGGCCCCGAGAAGCTGAAAGCTTCGGCCGCCCTTGCCCGCGAATGCGGCCTTCCCCTCCATATCCACGTCTCCGAGACTGCCGGCGAAGTCGCCGACTGTCTCCGCGAGCATGGGATGAGCCCGGTCCGCTATCTCGACTCCCTCGGAGTCCTCGGGCCGAACGTTGTCGCCGCCCACTGCGTCCATGTGGACAAGGAGGAGTGGGACATACTCGCCTCCCGCGAAGTGACTGTCGCCCACTGTCCCTGCTCCAACATGAAGCTCGGAAGCGGACGTTTCCCCTATGAACTCGCTATAGCCTCCGGCGCCAACATCACCCTCGGAACGGACGGGGACAGCTCCAACAACAACCTCGACATGAGGGAGGAGATGAAGTTCGCGGCCCTTCTTGCGAAGGTCAGCGGAGACCCGACGATCCTTCCGGCGCCCGAGGTCCTCAAATGGGCCACAGAAAACGGTGCGAAGGCCTTCGGCATCCATGCCGGACGCATCGAAGCCGGCTATCTTGCCGACGCCGTACTCGTTTCCCTTGACGGTCCCAAGATGACTCCCTGCCACAACCTCGTCTCGAACTGGGTCTATGCGGCAGACTCGTCCTCCATCCGCTATACCCTCTGCGGCGGCCGTATCGTCTACCGGGCTTAACCGCCTGCTTTACA
>JAKSJS010000040.1 GCA_024398155.1 Bacteroidales bacterium
CCATCACTTCATCATGGAAACCGGGCACGGCTACGACACTATGATCGGCGACCGCGGCGGGAAACTCTCCGGCGGCCAGCGCCAGAGGATTTCCATAGCGCGCGCCGTCCTCAAGAACCCTCCCATCCTTATTCTCGACGAGGCGACCTCGGCCCTCGACACCGAATCCGAGCGTCTTGTCCAGGAAGCCCTCGACCGCCTGACCTCCTCCCGCACCACCATTGCGATCGCCCACCGCCTCTCGACAATCAAGAATGCCGACGAGATACTCGTCATGAACGAGGGCCGTATCGTGGAGCGCGGACGCCACGACGAGCTCATCGCCCTTGACGGCTACTACAAACGTCTCAACGACATGCAAGCCCTGTAAATGAAGCGGTTCATACTCATAATATCAGTCCTGGCTGCAATATCCCTTCAGTCCCAGGCCGCCTCGAAATCCTCTGTAGACCTCAAACCCGCGCTGGACTCCGTCTCCACCCTCCTTCTCGAAAGGAGCGGCATCGACGTCGAGTTCTCGCTCAAGAACGCGATGAAGCGCGGCTCTTCGCTCGACCTCTATTTCACCAACACCTTCTCCGACTTCCCCTGGAGGGAGAAGGACCTGAAATGGTTCAGGACGACCCTCCAGAAGCTTCTGCCGAAAGGATACAGCTCCTACACGATAGCCAATATCTACTGCGCATCAATCCCTATAAGCGAATTCGTCCTTCCCGACTTTTCCAACGCGGGGTCCAGTTTCCCAAAGACCCGCTTTACCGTAAAGGACCGTCTGAAATCCCAGTCCAAGGGCCTCCAGGGCCGTAACATAGCCCTCTGGGCAAGCCACGGCCTCTACTTCGACAACGGCCAGCAGAGATGGAACTGCCAGCGCCCGCCCCTCCTCGGCATCGAGGAAGGCCTCCTGCCCCGGGGCTACGTCATGGACTATCTCATCCCGATGCTCGCGAATGCCGGAGCCTCGGTATTCTGCCCCAGGTCGATGGATGTGGAGACTATAGGCGAGAGCGGCAAGCCCCGCTACTGCGAGGGCGCCCGCGCCAATATGGTCGCCGAGAAAGTCGACTCCTCCGTATGGTATCTCCATGAAGGCAAGGACAACTACACCGACGATTTCACCCTCAGGGGCAACTGGGTCAACGAATTGAAGAAAACCGTCCCTGTCGACCTCTGCTTCGCCCTCCATACCGACGCAGGCGTTGTCCAGGGCGACACGATAGTCGGCACTCTGGCTATCCACACTCTTGCCAGCGAAGGCCGCAAGAAATTCCCTGACGGGGAAAGCCGCATGACCTCGCGTCTCTATGCCGACATGGTCCAGACCCAGTTCACAGAAGACGTAAGGGCCACGATAGCTCCCGAATGGACAAGGCGCCAGCTGTGGAACCGCTCCTACAGCGAGTCCCGCGTCGCCGAAGTCCCTTCAGTCCTGCTCGAGATGCTCTCCCACCAGAACTTCAACGACATGAAGTACGCCCTCGACCCTACCTTCCATTTCATAGCGGCGAGAGCGATATACAAGGGAATACTCAAATACCTCAAGGCCCGCTACGGCGGCGCATTCGTGGTCGCTCCCCTGCCGGTCAGCAGCTTCTCGGCACGCCTTGACGGGACGAGGGCGGTGCTCTCCTGGAAAGAGACCGCCGACCCCCTAGAGCCGACTGCGGATCCTTCAAGCTACCTCCTCTATACCGCGATCGACGATGGAGAGTTCGACAACGGGAAAGGCGTGAACGGTCGTTCGACGAGCGTCTCCCTCAACCCCGGTCATATCTACCGCTTCAAGGTCGTCGCCCTCAACGACGGCGGAAGGAGTTTCCCCTCCGAGACCCTCGCCGTCGGCGTTGCTCCCGACGAGAAGGGCAGCGTCCTTGTCGTCAACAACTTCACGAGGATTAGCGGTCCCGACTCCTTCGACTCCGACTATATCGGCGGTTTCCTCGACTTCGAGGATTCCGGCGTTCCCTACATGAGGGAGATATCCCGCTGCGGCTCCCAGTACTGCTTCACCAAAGCCAGCGAGTTCGTCTCCAACGATGCGCCCGGTTTCGGCGCCTCGTACGTTGACCAGACCGGCGTCGTCATACCCGGCAACACCTTCGACTACCCCGCCCTTCACGGCCGCGCGTTCCTCGAGAACGGATACTCCTTCAGTTCCTGCTCGATGGCGGCGTATGTCGATGATCCCGGTTCCGGCTGGGACATAATAGACCTCATCTGCGGCAAGCAGAAAGAGGTCACGATAGGCTCGAGAACCGATTTCGACATCTTCCCGGAAAGCCTCAGGGAAGCTATCACCCATTCCCTCAGCCAGGGAACCGACATGATAGTCTCCGGCTCCTATATCGCCTCCTGCGCCCCGAAGGAATTCACCTCGGAAGTGCTCGGCTACCGTCTCCAGTCAGACCACCCTACGAAAGGCTCTAGGGTCTACCCGAGCTATGTATGCAACGACGTGCCCACAGTCGGTGTGATCGGTTCGTACTTTGATTTTTGCCGTCCGGGCATGTACCGCGTCGAGAATCCCGACGGCCTCTACCCTTACGGGACTTCGACCGTGGTCCTGAGGTATGCAGACAGCGGTATTCCCGCTGCTGTCGCCCACCCCACCAAAACATACAAGACAATGATATTCGGGTTCCCTCTCGAGCTCTGCCCCGACGGGGACCTCAACGACATCATAAGTGAAACCATCAAATACTTCGAACAGAAATGACCCCCCGCGAAGCCGAAATCATAGAACTCCTCAAGAAGGAAGTCAAGCCCGCCCTGGGATGTACCGAACCCATCGCAGTAGCCCTGGCGGTGGCCAAGGCCTCTGAGATAATGAGAACCGAAAGGATCAAGGACGCCGACAGGAACGGCCATCTCTGCGAGGTCTGCGAGGCGCTCCACGCCAATATCTATGTCGAAGTAAGCGGCAACATCCTCAAGAACGGCATGGGTGTCGGCATCCCCGGGACCGGCATGGTCGGCCTTCCTATAGCGGCCGCCCTCGGCGCCGTCTGCGGACGGTCCGAATACGGACTGGAAGTCCTTTCGGACCTCAGCGGGACGGCTATCGCCCGCGCCAAGGACATCGTCGCCAAGGACAAGGTCCATATCTCAGTCGCCGACACCGACCATAAGCTCTACGTCAAGGCCACAATGAAATGCGGCCCCCATGAAGCCAGCGCACTGATAGCCGACGACCATGACAGCATAATAGGGACCTGGTTCGACAATTCCCTCCGTGAAGGACGGGAGACGCTCGACGAGAAGACCGACGTCGATGAGAAAACCACCCTCGACTACCATCTGTCCGTCCGTGAGATATACGACTTCGCCAATACAGTCCCCTTCGAGGACATAGCCTTCATACTCGAGTCAAGGACCCTCAATCTCGCCCTTGCCAAGGAAGGCCTCGCCGGCGACTACGGCCTGCGCGTCGGCAAGACGATAGGCTCCCCCGCCCACGCCGAGTTCTTCGGCAATGACCTGATGAGCTACGCGATGTCGATGACAGCCGCAGCCTCCGACGCAAGGATGGCCGGCTGCACGCTCGCCGCGATGAGCAACAGCGGCAGCGGCAACCAGGGCATCACCGTCACCATGCCGGTAATCTCCTACGCGATAAAGTACAAGATACGCGACGAGAAGCTCGCCAGGGCCCTCGTCCTTGCCCATCTTGTCGCCATCCATATAAAGGGATACCTCGGCAAGCTCTCCGCCCTCTGCGGCTGCGTGATCGCCTCCACAGGCTCCTCCTGCGGCATAGTCTACCTGAGGGGAGGCTCCTACGAGACAGTATGCGCCGCGATAAAGAACATGGTCGGCAACATTACCGGCATGCTATGCGACGGAGCGAAGGTCGGCTGCGCGCTGAAGGTCGCCAGCGGCGTCTCCTGCGCCGTCCAGTCCGCGATACTCGCCCTTGACGGCGAGTGTATCTCCGAACATGACGGCATAATAGAAAAAGACATCGAGAAGACGATACGCAACCTCGGAAAGATAGGCTCCGACGGCATGCAGTCCGCAGACTCGATGATCCTTTCTATAATGACCTGCAAATAAAGCTGTTACTGGAGTTTGAAGAGCCAGTCGTGGGTTGAGAATTTCTCATCGGAGGTCTTCCGGATTGCTTCGAAAGCTTCCCCGGGGAGGACGATCTCATTGTCTTCGCCGGCGAGGTATTCGCCGAGGGCGGTCTGGAACTCGTCAAGGGACTTGAACTGGGGGAGGTAGTCCTTGAGGTTGGCGACGCGGCTCCTGACGGAGGCGACGCCTTTCCTGTTGAGCTTGCTGCCGGGTACGTCGAGGGCCCTTGTAAGGGTTTCTATGTCCACGTTGTACATGAGGGTACCGTGGAAGAGCTCGCGGTCCTTGTAGACGCGGCGGGCGTAGCCGGAGACCTTGCGGCCGTCGACGAAGATGTCGTTGCGGCCTGTGCGCTCGGCATTCACTCCGAAGTGGCGGAGGGCCTCCTCGATTATAGCGACTGCGTCATATTTGCCCAAGGGGGCGAGGATCGAGTAGTTGAGGTTCTCGAGGTCGTGGTAGACCGCGCCACCTCCGGTCACGCGGCGCACAAGGCTAATCCCCTTCTCCTCGAGGTAGGGGAGGTTTACTTCTGTCTCTGCGACCTGGTTGTATCCGATTATGACGGAGGGGCGGTTCCTCCAGAGATAAAAGAATATGTCGTCCGACTCGAACTGCTCGAGGCAGTACTCGTCGAACGACATATTGTAGTACGGATCAGTCGAATTGTTGGTAAGATACTTCATCCGTCTTATTACATTTCGTTGCCGACCTTGCGGGCCCTTTCGGGCTTGTCGAGGTTGATGCCGTCGGCGGAAGCGATCTCGACAAGGATGTTCCATCCTGCGCAGAGATCGACGTAAGCCTGGAGCTCGCCGGCGTCGGGAACTACTATTGTCGTGAAGGGAGTCTTCTTCGTGTCGATAGCGACGACATGGACGTTCGCACCGTTGAAGACGGTCTGGTACTTGGCGTATTCGCTTTCTATGGGTTTTACGACGAATACTATATCGCCGTCTTCCATTACCTCCTCGGGCCCGTGGAGGGCATAGGTGCCCTCGAGGAAGTCGCTCTTGCGGCGGGTGATCTCGTTGGTCTTGAGGGTGAGCTCCTCGGCGACGCCGTCATTCATGCCGGCGAAGTAGATTGTCTTTGCTCCACGTACCCAGTCGATGATTTCTGCGGGGATATTGAGGGTGAGGGCCTCTTCAAGTTTCTCGGGAAGGGTCTCGAGGGCGGCGGCCATATCCTTGCCGGCGAGCTTCCAGATTATGCTCTCGCAGAAGAGAGCCTGCTCGACTACGCTCTTGGTCGCAGCGACGGCATTCTCCCAACCGCATTTGAGGACATGGGACTTTACGCAGACATCCTCGAGAGGAGTGTTCTCGTTGGCTGTAAGGCCGAAATAGTCTTTGTGACCCTCCGCCTTGAGCTGGCCAGCAAGCATAAGGGTCTCCTTGGTCCTTCCGGAGTTGGAGTCGCAGATTACGGTGTATTTTGAAAGGTCATATTCGCAGGCCTGATGGGAGCCTTCTGTATGGCAATAGGTGTCGAGACCCCATGCAAGGGCCTTCCTGATTGCGTTCTTGGCGGGCATTATGCGGCTCGAACCTTCGCCGGAAAACATTATCCTTCCGGTTCTTGCGGCGGACTCGGATACGAAGTCGGAGTCGGCGGGTTTGAACTTCCTGACGGTTTCTACGGTGCCCATCATCTCCTGGACGAGATAGAACTGGGCGTACTTCTGTTCTTTGAGATTCATGTCTATTGTCTTTGATGAAATGCAAATATAGAAAAAATGGGTGATTTTTTTATATATTTGTCGCACCGAAATATATAAAACGAAAATTTAGAAAACTCCGGATGAGCCTGTTTATCCCCAAAGACTATACGGACCTTCTCGGCGGACCCGAGAAAACCGAAAAGGCAATCAAGACAGTCAAGGACATGTTCGAGACGAACCTGTCCGCCCAGCTTTCACTTCTGCGCGTGACGGCGCCTATGATCGTCCTTTCAGGCCAGGGCCTGAACGACGATCTCAATGGCGTCGAGCGCCCCGTACGTTTCCCCATCAAAGGCATGAACGAGCAGCCCGCTGAGGTCGTCCATTCCCTCGCGAAGTGGAAACGCCTCAAGCTCGGTGAGCTCGGGATATGTCCCGGACGCGGCCTCTACACCGATATGAACGCCCTCCGTCCCGACGAGGAGCTCGACAATATCCACTCCATATATGTTGACCAGTGGGACTGGGAGAAGGTGATTACGAAAGAGGACAGGAACCTTGATTTCCTGAAGAAGACTGTACGCAGGATATATGAGGCTGTGAAGGTTACCGAGAACCGCCTTTACGTCGAATTCCCCCAGCTCGTCCCGATGCTTCCCGAAGAGATATTCTTCATCCATGCGGAGGAGCTTCGCCGTCTCTATCCTGACCTTACCCCCAAGCAGAGGGAGGACACGATAACCGAGAAGCATAAAGCTGTGTTCATTATAGGAATCGGAGGAAAGCTCGGAGACGGCACTATCCATGACGGCCGTGCCGCCGACTATGACGACTGGTCCACCCCCAACTCCGACGGCTTCCTCGGCCTAAACGGAGACCTTCTCCTCTGGAACCCCATACTCGGCCATGCCTTCGAGATATCCAGCATGGGCATAAGGGTCGACGAGGAGGCTATGAGGCGCCAGCTCAAGGAAAGGGACCAGGAATACAAGGCCGGGCTCTATTTCCACAAACTCCTTCTCGGAGGAAAACTTCCCTATACGATCGGAGGCGGCATAGGCCAGTCACGCCTTTGCATGTACCTCCTCCGCAAGGCCCATATCGGCGAGATCCAGTCTTCGATATGGCCGGAGGATATGATGGAAAGCTGTCGCGAAGCGGGTATCTTCCTCGCTTGACGAAGCTGTGTGAGATTACCTCAGGTGATAGCCGCAATCCGGCTCTTCAGGATAATAGTAACCGTATCCTTCGTCCGTCCATGTTCCGTCGGAGTAATACCAGTAGCGCTTGTCGTAGCTCAATGTGCTGCCCGGTTTGCTTCGCACTTCGTCGAAGATAGGAAGCATGACACCCGTGAGGTTCTTGTTGTTGTAAAGATCCAGGTCGATCAGCGACGGAAGCGCAGATGCCGAGAAGGACGACATCTGAGTTTCTCTGGCGGTAAGCGAGGTCAGGCTCTGGCAGCCAGTAACCGAGAGCGAGCACATGTTCCACCCGACCCTGAGGGTCTGGATGGTCTGGCACTGGCTGACTGATATGCTTCCGGCATTGTCAAGAGACAGCCACAGATTTTTCATACCGTTGCATCCGCTTATTGCAAGATCCCCGCAAGTTGAGGTATAGACTGACAGTTCAGGCACCGCAACGTCGAGCGCAGTTGCCGCAATCTTCGAGTGCTCGAGAGTGATACTCTTGAATCCCGAAGGCCACGAGATGTTCTTGAAGGCATTCTCCCCTACGATCATATATTGAAGAGTAAGCCGCTGGAGCAAGCTGCAGTTTGAAATGTTCAACGTCGGCAGAGCGGTCAATTTACTGGCAGAGAGAGACAGCTTTGTGAGTTTGCTACAAGCGTCGAGCTTGATGGACTGCAGATTTTCATATGTACCCAGATAAAAACTGAGGTCGGGGAATTCTGTTCCGCTCAAGTCGAGGGTCCTGACGTCTTCCGGAATATCCAGCATTGTCAGCTTTGTACTGTGCATGGAATAGTTCTCGACATGCTCGCCGACATTGAATGATGTACATTTCTTGTCCTTGACTTCCACATTTGTGAATGAGCGCTTGTCGTTGCCGGACGCATTGAGGCTCCACGTCTTGAAATCGGAAACACCGTCGGTATGGTTGCCGATCTTGAGGTTGGAAGTGAATTTCCAATCCTGAGGAATACTAATGGTCCAATGCCCATCCAAGAATGAAACTTGTGCCAACTGGGCCACGTTGACATTAGGCTCCATCCAGTTGCAGCCATTCCATTCTCCGCTGCGGCAGGAATATATGTCGGAGAGAATCTCCTTGAGCGCGCCGAGGGAACTGGTGCTGACAGAGATGACTCTCAGATAATTGCCGGGCATAGCTGACCATCCGATTTCTTCGCCGAAATACATTTCAATTCTACCGGTATATTCAACTCCTTCGGGGAGTGATACATAAGCATCGACATAGACTGAGTCTGCCCCGTCGTTCAACTGTTTCAATTTGCCAGGCACATCTCCGAACTCGGCAATAATCTCGTCCTGCGCATCGCCTGCCGAAGGGAACAGTCTTACTCTCATCGGGAGGTCGGTGTACAGCGTCTTGTTCTTGAGCCAGGCGCCGATGTGAGCGCTCGTGCCAGCGCAATCACACTCCACGGAGCCGATAGAGGGCAGCATCTTGTAAGAGCATACAGGGAACTCCAGATCCGGAAGGCTCAAAGAGACAGGGAAACCCATGCCACGCGCGGAAAGATGGGCCCCGAGAATGAACGACGTAGTGTAGTCCGATTCCTGGAGGATGGAGACAAAGTTGTATGCTTCCCATAAATTGGCCTGGACGCCCACCTCATGCTGCATATTGGCAGAGACGCCCAACCCTACCGAGACAACGTCCCCGTAAATGCCTATCTCAGGTCCGACACTGATTCCATATCTGGTGCTGCATTTGAGTTTCGGGCCAAGACGGGAAGGTTTCCAACCGCTGTCGTCCTGGGCAGGCGACGAGAAGTCCAGGCTCCACGAATTGAAGTCGTCATAATGGGCGGAAGCCCTGAAATGGCGTGAATATTCGTATTTGGCGTTGATGCTTCCCTGGATGCATGAGCCCACGTTCAGATCAACTTCCAGGAACGGTGTGACAAGAAGCGGACCGACCGGAATTGCCGCCATATATACTTTGAGGACAGGCATGTAATAATTGAAATCGACGCCGGCGCTGACATCGTAGTCCATCTCTATTGTGCAGTCCGTATCTACGACGAAATCAAGACAATAGAGTCTGTAGTCCTCGATATCCACCCTCGTCTTGAGAACGGTGGAGAGGCTGATTGTCGGCTCGATCTCGAGATTTGCCATGGATATGGAACCCGGATGGATCTTTATCTCGAAAGGCTCGCTCTTCGATACCGCCTTGGTGCGGGAGAAACTCAGCGGACGCCCGTTTCCGTCTTCAATCCTGGTCACATATGGGGTGATGTCCAATTCCTGCTCCGGCAGGTTAAGGTCGCGGAAACAGGCGCTCAGGCCGGCGTCGGTGTAACGGACTTCGTAATGGTCACCCATGTCCTTCACTTCCTGAATGAAAGTCAGGCAGCCGTCGGGGAAGGTCTCGGTAGGCGTGTTGAACACCCAGTTTTCGCCTTGAACCGGCAGTTTCCCTTCCGGCACAGGCTTCTTCAGAAAGAAAGCCTTTTCCCATTGGCCATTGTCATATCCGCCATCAAGGAGGGCGTTGACTTCGCTGTCCGCAATGACCGTTGCGTCATTGAGCGTATACCCGCCCTCCGGCACCTCAGGCCTTTCAGGATTGGTTTCCCGTCCCGCCTGGGTAATCTTCAGATAGTATACCGTATTGTCGTGACAGATCGGCAGGTTGCATGTGCGTTCCTGACGGGCAAGGTTTTCTGTGACATCCACAAGAATTATCACTCCGTGTTTCTCGGCCTTGCACCAGTTTTCTCCCAGTTCGCCCAGATACCAGTCGCCGCCTCCCGTGACGCCGACATCCTTTCTGCCGGCCGCGGCGGTGAACTCGAGAGTCTCAGGGGACACCGAGAAGGTTGTATCCGTATTACCGGGCTCCGTCGGATTATCAATCCCACAAGAGGCAACTATAAGAAGAATCAAGAGGAAAATAGTCTTGGCATATACATGGAGGGTCTTCATATCCTTCTACTTAACAGATTGTTGGCTATAAAGTTAGTAAAAAATATCTCTCCACCTAACTTCTATGAAAAAAATCAAGCGAACCACACACAACAAACGGCCACACCAATCGGTGCGGCCGTTCTTGCAATTCACTTGACGAGACTTATTTATTCGGTGCAAATTCTCTATTTGTGTAGCTGATAGATGAGTACCTTAAGGAAATGATGGATTCATCCTCGAGCTTCACGAGAACTTTCATATCACCATCGTATCTTTGAGCCGCATCATCAACAAGATTCAGAGTGCCATATATGCGGGCCGTTGCGGGAACCGGCTTACCCAAAAAGGTGATGTCTTCCTCGCCTCCTTGAAACGATACTGGATATGCTGTAACTTTAAACGAACGGTTTATGAAAGAAAGCGTATTTCCTTTCTTCTCTCCAATGATATCTTCGGTTGGCCATATAATAAACACTTTACCATTATACCATTGCGACTTGTCATCTCGTCCGTCCGCGATAAACTCGGAATATTTGCAAATCCGGCCACTTTCATCAAAAATGATCCTATGAAATCCTTCTGAAGAGAATGTAACTTCGGATCCGAAAAGGCTGGGAGCAGTATTTATCGCGACCTGACTTTCAAAATACTCATCAACGTCAATATCGTCAAAAACATCCTGACAGGATACACTGATAAAGAGACATGCTGCAAACGCAAGCAAAACACTAAAAAATGACTTATTCATAATATTCAAGGTATTCGATAATTTCATTGCTGACTGCAATAATAAAAAAAAATTCCGCTCATCAAAGAGTTCAGGTAGTGATACAATGAAATTTTAGCAAAAAATAATGAAATTTAATGACGTGGGCACTATATCCTTGATACTTAATCACTTTCGTGGAGTCAGTCATTGAGGTGCGGAAACCCGTGTCCACCCTCGGACACGTCAGAGGGAGGGGCCCAGCCGTCAAGGCTGGGAGGGATGAGCGAAGCGAAGGTTTCCGCACCTCAATGACTGCGAAACGGATTGGAACAAAATCTGCGAATTCGTTCCAAAAACGAGCAAAAAACCGGAAATTGGAACGATAATCGGCGATAACGTTCCAAAATACACAACAAACGGCCGCATCGATTGGTGCGGCCGATCTGATTGGTATGTAATGACAGGTCTTACATGGATTCGATGACGGACTTGTGGGCGGCGGAGACGCGGGCGGGATCGAGCTTGTCGATCTCACGGTCGTAGGTCATGAGGCCGTTGACTTCGATCTCGACGTCAGTGGTCTGGGTATAAACAGCGGCGGAGAAGCCTTCCTTTACAAGGCCCTTGAGGATCTCGGTGAACTCGACATATTTGTCGGTGACGACGCCGAAGTCCTCGAACTTGACGTAGCCCCAGTTGTTGTCAGCCTTCCAGAGATGGCCTTCTACAGGGCATCCTATGCCGCCGTACTCACCGAGGACGACGCAGTGGTCGGGATCCTTGAAGTACATGTAGGGCTCGGGATAGTGGTGCATGTCGAGGATGTCGCCACAATTGCGGTGGTTGCCGCCGGAAGCGGGATTGACAAGTCTCGTGGGGTCGAGGTTCTTGGTGTACTCGACGACCTTCTCGGTATCGAACTGGGCCCAGGCCTCGTTGAAGGGGACCCATACGACTACGCAGGGATAGGCGCGGTGCTCGTTGATGATGTCGGTCCACTCCTTATAATAAACGGCCTTCTGCTCCTCTGTAACGGGGTAGTCGGTGCCGTCATTGGGCTGGGTGAACTTCCACTCGTTGAGATGGTTGTCCTCGAGGCAGGGCATGTCCTGCCATACGAGGATACCCTCGCGGTCGCAATGGGTGAACCAGCGTGCTGGCTCGACCTTGATGTGCTTGCGGATCATGTTGAAGCCGTACTCCCTGGTCGTCGTGATATCGTAGAGAAGGGCCTCGTCGGTCGGGGCGGTATAGAGGCCGTCAGGCCACCAGCCCTGGTCGAGGGGACCGTACTGGAAGAGAGGCTCGCCGTTGAGGGCCATCCTCTTTATTCCGGCCTCATCCTCAACGACGGCGATCTCCCTCATGCCGGCATAGCCTTCGACAACGTCGATGGCCTTTCCGTCACGGAGTACAGAGATGCGGAGTCCATAGAGGTAAGGAGAGTCGGGAGACCAGGTGTGGACCTCGCCGAGGTCGATGAAGAACATCGAGTCAGGAGTTCCCATAGCCTTGGCCACTACCTTCTTGGAAGGCTTGAGGGCGTCATATCCGACCGCACCTTCGAGGAGTTCGACTACTACCCTGTCCTCATCGAGGACTCCTTCAGTGTCGACACAGACGATAAGTCTCGAGGACTCGAGGGAAGTCTCGGTATAGTACGACTTGACATAGGCGGGCTTTACGGGCTCCATCCATACGGACTGCCATATACCCGTAACAGGTGTGTACCAGATTCCCTGAGGGTTGTTGACCTGTTTGCCGCGGGGCTGGACAGCATCGTCAGTATCGTCGATGACCTTGACGAGAAGTTCATTGACCTCGCCGTTAAGATATTCGGTAGCGTCGATTATGATGGGAGAATAACCGCCTGTGTGGTGGGCGGCATGCTTGCCGTTGATGTAGATGTCGCTCTCATAGTCGACAGCATCGAAATGGAGGAGAAGATTGTCGCCATTCCATTTCCTGGGGACCTTGAAACCGGCTTTGTACCAGAGGGCGCAGTCGGAAGGAACGGTCTTCCCTACTCCGCTGAGCGAGGACTCGACAGCGAAGGGGACGAGGATCTGGCCGTCCCAGGCCTCGGGCTGGACGGCTTCACGGGAACAGATAGCATAACGCCAGAGGCCGTTGAGGGACCTCCACTCGTCACGTACCATGTTAGGGCGGGGATACTCGCTCCAGGGCTTCAGAGGATTGACCTCGGCGGCCCAGCGGGTCTTGATGTGGTCTCCGGCAGGAGCCCAGTCTGTCTTGGGAGAACAGGCAATAGCCGCGAAGAGCGCGGCTATTGAGATGATGAGGGACTTTTTCATATGAAAAGGGGAAAAACTATTTCTTGGCAACCTTGGCAACGGGAATCGCAAGGGCGATTACGTAGATCCAGAGGATGGCGAGGGCGATGACCGCTCCGGTCTGGGAGGTCTTGGAGACCATGCCGAAGATGGGAGGGAAGATCGCGCCGCCGGCGATACCTGTCACAAGAAGGGCGGATACCTCATTTGCCTTTTCGGGAAGTCTCTTCATGGCGAGGGCGAAGACAATCGAGAAGAGGTTGGCATAGCCGAGGCCGAAGAGGATGACGCTCGCGATGACGAGGCCCTGGGACTTGGCAAAGATCATGAGGAGGAGTCCTACGAGAGCTACGACGATGCTGACGTTATAGAACTTGTGCTCTTTGATCTTCATGAGGAGAACTCCGCCGATGAAGGCGCAGAGGGCTCTCGAGAGATAATAGATTGAGTTGAAGGTAGTGGCCTTCTCTACAGGGAAGTCGAATCTCTCCTTCATGACCTTGGGGAAGGTGATGCCCATTCCTACATCTGCGCCGACGAGGACGAGGATGCCGATGAAGAACATGAGGATATATTTGTCGGAGAGGATCTTGAACGCGCCGAAGAAGTCGTTCTTACCCTCGACGAGAGCCTTGTTGTTCTCGATCGGGGAAACGAAGAGCCAGAGGGCGGAGATGAGGGTTACGATGGCGTAGATGGGGAATATCCATTTCCACCCGAGGGCGGTGCCGACGAAGGCGGCGGCGATAAAGGGGCTGACTACGGAGCAGAAAGCCTTGAGGGCCTGGCCGATGGTGATGGTACCTGTGAGTTTCTCACCGGTTACGACGTCGGAAACGAGAGGGTTCATCGCTACCTGGATAATCGTGTTGCCGATGCCGAGGAAGGCGAAGGCGACGACCATGAGGGCGAAGGAGTTACCGGCTACGAGGGGAAGAAGAAGGCCGACAAGTGTAACGGCGAAGCTTGAGAGGACCATGTTCTTGCGGCCGACCTTGTTCATCAGGAAGCCCGTAGGTACGGAGAGGAAGAGGAACCAGATGAAGCAGGCTACAGAAATGAGACTGGACATAGTGGCCGGGATCGAGAATTCCTGCTCGATATAGCTCGTGGAGATACCTACGAGGTCGGCGAATGC
Source organism: Bacteroidales bacterium (assembly GCA_024398155.1). Lineage (GTDB taxonomy): Bacteria > Bacteroidota > Bacteroidia > Bacteroidales > UBA932 > Cryptobacteroides. The sequence continues at coordinate 14,006 of JAKSJS010000040.1, forward strand.
CATGATGAAGAAGCCGAACAGAACCGGCAGCACGGTAGTGAAGTAATTCTTTTTCATTCTAATATGCGGTTATTTGATTTTCTTTACGTATACGAAGTTCTCGACCTGCTCAAGGGTCGGGGCGCCGCCGCAGCTTGTTGCGCTGGAGAGGTTGAAGTAGGCGCAGATATTGGCGAAATGGATCATCTTCTCGACAGGATAGTTCTCGTGGATGGCGTAGAGCATACCGGCGCAGAAAGCGTCTCCGGCGCCTACGGTTCCGACGATCTCACGAGGATCGGTCGTGAAGGAATTGTCCCACGCGGACTCTCCGTTCTTCTTGATGACATATCCACCCTCAGGGAAGTGGATTGCGCAGACTTCACCGACGCCAAGATCAAGGATGTCGGCAGCAGCTTTCTTCACGCCTTCCTTGTCTATAGTGCCGTCCGCAAAGCGGAGCTTGCGATTGAGAATGGCGCCGGCCTCAACCTCGTTGACGATGAAATAGTCGACGTATTTGAGGCAAGGGCATACGATATGGCGGAAACGGTCGCTTTCCTCGGAAACAAGGTCGACAGAGGTCTT
>JAKSJS010000041.1 GCA_024398155.1 Bacteroidales bacterium
TGAAGAAGCTCAAGAGCGAGACCGACCTCGCCGAAGACCTGCGTGAGGCACTGCGCGACCTCTTCGAGAGGGCCGACTTCGTCAAGTTCGCCAAGCATACGGCGACCCGCGAGGAGAACGCCGCCGTCCTTCCTTCGGCAGTCCGTTTCGTAACAAGCACTTACCAGAAAGAAGTGGAGGAGGAGGCCGCTGAAAGTTAAGCCATGTTCTTCGAATACCCGTCCCTTCTGTGGCTCCTTGTGATCCCCGCCCTTCTCGTCGTGCGCTATGTGCTCGTCGAGATTTTCGGGCTGAGACCCCATTTCCGCGCCTCCACGATAGTGCCCTGGCGTGTCAGCGGTCCTTCCGCCATGAGCTTCCTCCGTCATGTGCCCTTCATCCTCGAGATTGCCGCCCTCTGCCTCATAATCGTCGCGATAGCGCGTCCCCGCTCGAGCGAGCAGTTCGACCGCATAGATACCGAAGGAATCGACATCGTCCTCACGATGGACGTGTCGACCAGTATGCTCGCCCGCGATTTCTCCCCTGACCGTATCAGCGCCGCCAAGGACATAGCGATAGAGTTCATCTCCCAGCGTCCTTCCGACCGCATGGGAATAGTCGTCTTCGCCGGCGAGAGCTACACCCAATGCCCTCTTACGACCGACCGGGCGACCCTCATAAACCTCATGAAGGAGGTCCAGACCGACCTCATCGAGGACGGTACAGCGATAGGGAACGGCCTTGCGACCGCTGTCGCCCGCATAAAGGACAGCGACGCCAAGAGCCGTGTCGTCATACTCCTGACCGACGGAGTGAACAACCGCGGCGAGATAACTCCCCAGACTGCCGCTGAGATCGCTGAGACTTACGGCATCCGCGTCTACACGATAGGCGTCGGCGCCAACGGCACCGCGCCCTATCCCGTAATGACGCCCTGGGGCGTCGAGGTCCAGGATGTCAAGGTCGAGATAGACGAAGACCTCCTCAAGGACATCGCCGAGCGCACAGGAGGCCGCTATTTCCGTGCGACCGACAATACCAAACTTATGGAGATATACGGAGAGATCAACCGTCTCGAGAAGACAAAGACGACCGTCGACAGTTTCCCCGTCTACAAGGAACTGTTCCTCAAATACGGCCTGTGGGCCCTTGCGTGCCTGCTTCTTGCCTTCATCCTTGACGTCATAGTATTCCGCCGTCTTCCGTAAAGAAAGAATCCAAGATGATAAATTTTGCAAACCCTCAATATCTTTTCCTCATATTGCTCGTACCCCTCTTTATCGGGGTATATGCAGTTATGCGAGCCCTGAGAAGGAAAAGGATACGCCGCCTCGGCGATGAGGCGCTCGTCGGAGCGCTGATGCCGAGCGTGTCCTCCGCGAAGGGCTGGCTGCGCGTGTCGTTCTTCGCCGCCGGCTTCCTTTTCTTCGCCGTCGGCCTTGCACGCCCCCAGATAGGGGCCAAGCTCAAGGAGCGCGAGACCAAGGGCGTGGAGGTCATGATATGTCTGGACGTGAGCCGTTCGATGCTCGCCGAGGACTACTCCCCGTGCCGTCTCGATAGGGCCAAGCGCGCGATCTCCCGCCTTTCGGACAAGCTTAATGACGACCGCCTCGGCCTCATAATCTTCGCCGGGACCTCCTTCGTCCAGCTTCCCATAACGACAGATTATGTGTCCGCCAAGATGTTCCTCTCGAACGTCGGCGTCGAATCGATCCCGACCCAGGGAACGGCAATCGGAGACGCGATAAGCCTGGCGATAAAGAGCTTCAGCGCCCAGAGCGAGAAGAGCCGTGCGATAATCGTCATCACAGACGGTGAGAACCACGAGGACGATCCTGTTGCCGCCGCCCGCCAGGCTGCCGAGATAGGGATCAACGTTTATACGATCGGCATCGGTTCGCCCGAGGGCAAGCCCATTCCCGTGGACGGAGAGCTCCTCAAGGACAAGGACGGCAATATCGTCGTGACGCGCCTTGACGAGAAGGTCCTCAAGGAGATCGCCCAGGCAGGAAACGGAGTGTATGTGAGGGCCGGCAACAGCGAGTTCGGCCTCGAGCCCATAGTCGAGTCCATCCAGAAGATGGATGCCGAGAAGTTCAACAGCGTCGTCTTCGAGGAGTTCGACGAACAGTTCATGTATTTCTTCGGAGTAGCCCTGTTCTTCTTCGTCATCGCAATGGCGATAGGGGACAGGAAAGCAAAGAAGCAGTTGTTTGACTGATGGATCTTATGAAAAGGAAAAGTAGTATGGCAATAAGGATACTTGCAGCTTCGGTCCTTGTCATGATGGCCGCGAATCTGTCCGCTTCCGCCCAGATTCCCGACAAGAAGGACGTCCGCCGGGGAAACCGTGATTTCCGCAAGGAGAACTACAAGGAGGCCGAGATAGACTACCGCAAGGGTCTTGTCAAGGATTCGACCTCGGTCGCCGCAAACTTCGACCTCGCCAACACCCTTTACCGGATGGAGGACCACGAGCAGGCCTCGAAGTATTATGACGCAGTGAAGGATACGGCTCCGGCCGGGGAGAACGCTGCGGCCTACTGGTTCAATGTCGGTGACAATGCTTCGAAGAAGAAGGACTGGAGCTCGGCCGTCGATGCTTTCAAACAGTCGATGATCGCCGATCCATCGGACGTCGAGGCCAAGGAAAACTACCTCTACGCCAAACAGATGCTGGAGGATCAGGAAAACCAGCAGAACCAGAACCAGGACCAGAATCAGGACCAGAATCAGGATCAGAACCAGAACCAGGACCAGGATCAGAATCAGGACCAGAACCAGGATCAGAACCAGGATCAGAACCAGAACCAAGACCAGAATCAGGATCAGAACCAGGATCAGCAGCAACAGCCTCGTCAGGACCCCCAGATAAGCCCCCAGCAGGCCCAGCAGATGCTCCAGGCAATCCAGGAGAAGGAAAAAGAGACCAAGGACAAGGTCGACAAGGAGAAGGCCGCCGCCTTCAAGTCGCGTGAAAAGGACAAGAACTGGTAAAAAAAGAAAAGGATGAAAAAGAGGAAACTTATTGTGATATTGGCGCTGCTTCTTGCCGCCGCCCTCCCGGGCTTTGCCCAGAGTCTCTCGATGCAGGCCCAGAACCTCGTCTCCTCCGACGAGCAGTTCACTGTCGCCTTTGTCTTCGAGGGCGAAAGCAAACCCTCCAATTTCCAGTGGACTCCTCCCAGCGAGTTCCAGCTCGTCTGGGGCCCCCAGCAGAGTACCTCCACGTCGATCTCCTTCGTGAACGGCAAGAAGAGCCAGTCCACCCAGCTTACCTATACATATATCCTCCTTCCCAAATCGACAGGCGTCTTCACCCTTCCCGGAGCGAGCGCTACGGTAAAGGGCGAGAAGATAAGCTGCGAGGGCCGCAAGATCGAGGTCGTAGCCGCCTCCTCGTCCAAACCTTCCCAGTCCTCGCAATCCTCCTCGTCTTCCTCCCAGCCGTCCTCCAGCCGTGAGGTGTCGGACAATGATATCTTCATGAAGCTTTCGCTCAGCCGCACGAACGTTGTTCTCGGCGAGCCTGTGACGGCTGTCCTGAAACTCTATACGAGGGCTGATGTCAGGGGCTTCGAGGGCGCCAAGCTTCCTTCCTTCAACGGCTTCTGGAGCCAGGACATAACCCCCGACGGCGACATCCAGTTCGCAAGGGAGAATGTCGACGGCCATATCTACAATGCCGCCGTAATCAAGAAATATGTCCTCATCCCCCAGCAGTCCGGAAAGCTTTCGATCGATCCCTCCGAGCTCATCTGCCTTATCTCCGTCCGCGTTTCAGGCGGCGGGAACAGCATCTTCGACGGTTTCTTCGACCATTCCCCGACAATACGGAAGAGGGTGACGGCCCCTGCGCTTGCGGTGAACGTCGCCGCGCTTCCTTCGCCCGCTCCCGCCTCCTTCTCCGGCGGAGTCGGCAAGTTCTCGCTCAGCGCCAAACTCACGAGGGACAGCCTCAAGACCCACGAGGCGGCCTCGCTCATAGTAACGGTCTCCGGCAAGGGCAACATATCCCTCCTGGAGGCCCCCAAGGTCAATTTCCCCCACGATATCGAGGTCTACGACACCAAGACGAAAGAGAAATCGGACAAGTCGACTGGCGGCACCAGCGGCAGCAAGACCTACGAATTCCCCTTCATCCCGCGAAGCTACGGCGACTTTACTATCGAGCCGATAAAGTACAGCTACTATGACGTCACCTCCGGCAAGTACGTGACCCTCGAGTCGGAACCTCTCGAGTTCCATGTCGAGAGGGGCAACGAGTCCGAGCCAGTCGTCACCTCCAGCGGGATAGCCGTCCCCTCGGTGAACAAGAAAGGCGTTGCCAACCTCGGCGAGGACATCCGCTTCATATCAACGAAGGTTCCCGACCTCAGGGCCAGGGGAAGCTTCTTCGTCGATTCCGGAGCCTTCAAGTTCCTCTCGATCTTCCTCGCGGCCCTTGCCGTGGCGCTCTATTTCGCCTTCAGGAAGATAGCCGAGAGGCGGGCGGACGTCGCCGGAGCGCGTACGCGCGGGGCGACAAAGATGGCCCGCCGACGTCTCAAGGATGCCGCCGGCTACCTCTCCAAAGACCTCTACACCGCCTTCTACGAGTCCCTCCACAAAGCCCTGCTGGGTTTTGCCGGCGACAAGCTCTCGATGAGCTCCGCCGAGCTCTCGAAGGACAACCTTTCCGAGAATCTCTCCGCAGCCGGAGTGCCCGGAGAACTCGTCTCCGAGTTCATCGGGCTGCTTGACGCCTGCGAGTATGCCCGCTATGCTCCCGTATCCGGCCACGAAGCCATGCAGGCCCATTATGACAAGGCTGAAAACGTAATATCTATGATGGATTCCAAGATCCGCAAGACTGCGGGCGCGAAGTCTGTGACGGCTGTTGTCGCACTCCTTCTGATGCTCCTTCCCGCCTCGAGGCTTTCTGCCGCAGATACGGCCTACACCGATTCCCTCTGGGTCAAGGCTACGGCCGAATATACCGCCGGCCAGTGGGCTGCTGCTGCGGAAGACTATGCCGCGATTGAGAATCTGGGCCTTGTCTCCCGTGAGCTGTACACCAACCTCGGAAACGCCTTCTTCAAGGACGGCTTCTACGGCAAGGCCATCCTCAATTACGAGAGGGCCCTCAAACTCGACCCCTCGTATGGTGATGCCCGCTTCAACCTCTCTGTCGCCCAGGGCTTTGTCCAGGACGACATCGAGGCCGTGCCCGAGTTCATCTTCAAGACATGGACGAGGAAGCTCTGCTACATGCTGCCCGGCAATACTTGGGCGGTAGTATTCCTCGTATTCTTCGCCCTTGCCCTCGCCATGGCGCTCCTTTTCCTGCTCGGCAGCTCTTCCGCAGCCCGCAGGACAGGCTTCTTCACCGCCCTTGCCGCGCTGCTCCTCGCTTTCGGGGCCCTCGGCTTCAGCCTTTCCCAGAGGAACGATTCGACGGCCGCCGACGAGGCAATCGTCATGAAGCCGGTCGTCGCGGTGAAGAGCTCTCCCGGAGCCGACTCCTCCAAGGACCTCTTCATCCTCCACGAGGGAACGAAGGTCACCCTCATCGACAGCGTCGGCGGATGGTACAACGTCGAACTCTCCGACGGCCGTCAGGGATGGGTCGAACTAAGGGAACTTGAAATAATATAGCAAACAACTGACAAACCATATTATGATGAAAAGAACGCTTCTCATACTGACACTGACAGCCTCCACGCTCCTTGCCTTCGGCGCTAACAAGGACAAAGTCCCCGAATATGAGGATCCAGGAGTGTCCGAGGTAAACCGTCTTCCCATGAGGTCCTATTTCCTGACAGACGGCAAATACATCAACCTTGCCGGCGTCTGGGACTTCAAGTGGTATCAGGACAAGTCCCGCTTCACCCCCGGAGAGTTCCCCGGGGATATCGAATGGGATTCCATGCCCGTCCCCGGAATGTGGGAACTCAACGGCTACGGAGACCCTGTCTATGTCAATATAGGATATGCATGGAAGGGCCATTACAGGAACAACCCTCCCTTTGCCTGCGAGGAGCATAACTATGCAGGCCATTACCGCCGCAGCTTCACCCTCGACAAGAGCTGGAAGGACGAGGATGTCTTCCTCCACCTCGGCTCCGTGACCTCCAACGTCCGCGTATGGATCAACGGCAAGGAGGTCGGCTACAGCGAGGACAGCAAGCTCGAAGCCCGATTCGACATAACCAAGTACGTCAGGATAGGTGAGAACACAATAGGCCTCGAGGTCCACAGATGGTGCGACGGCACCTATCTCGAGGACCAGGACTTCTGGCGCTTCACCGGAATAGCCCGCGAAGTCTATGTCTATTCCCGTCCTAAGAACCGTCTCGAGGACCTGAAGATTACCGCCGGGATGGACGGCAAGTACTCGATTGTAGCCGAGGTCGCCGGCGCGGCGACAGGCGTCAATCTCGAGATCATCGCCCCGAGCGGCGCGATCAAGAGGCTCGTCCCCCTTACGGTGGACAAGCTGACTCCCTTTTCAGAGACTGGAACAAGGGTCCTCAAGCTCTCCGGCACGTATGAGAACCCCGAGCTCTGGAGCGCCGAGACCCCGACCCTCTATACCCTCAAGGCAGTCTGCATGGACAAGAACGGTGTGACTGAAAGGACTTCCATAGACTTCGGTTTCCGCTCCGTAGAGATAAGGGACGGCCAGCTACTCGTCAACGGCAAGCCTATCCTCCTGAAGGGTACCGACCGCCACGAGATGAACCCCTACAAGGGTTATGTCGTCTCTGTCGAGGACATGACGCGTGACATAGAGATAATGAAGCGTTTCAACATCAACGCCGTCCGCACTTCCCACTATCCCAACGACCCCCGCTGGTACTCCCTCTGCGACAAATACGGCCTTTACGTCATCGACGAGGCGAACATCGAGTCCCACGGCATGGGCTACGACAAGGAGACCCTTGCCGCCCGCAAGGACTATGCTGACGCCCACATGATACGTACGAGGAGGATGGTCTATCGCGACTTCAACCACCCCTCGATCATAATTTGGAGCCTTGGCAACGAAGCCGGCAACGGCGACAACTTCGTCGAGGACTACAAGTGGGTCAAGGGCTACGACAAGAGCCGCCCCGTCCAGTACGAGAGGGCCGAACAGGGGGAGAATACCGACATAGTCTGCCCCATGTACGCCACTCCTTCCTGGTGTGAGGAGTACCTTGACACCGACCCCTCGAGGCCCCTCATCCAGTGCGAATATTCCCACGCCATGGGTAACTCCGGCGGCGGATTCAAGGAGTACTGGGACCTCATAAGGAAGTATCCCAAGTACCAGGGAGGCTTCATCTGGGACTTCGTCGACCAGGCTATCCTCTGGCCTTCCGAGGACGAGGGAACAGACCACATCTTCGCGTTCGGAGGCGATTTCAACGACTACGACCCCTCGGACGCCTCCTTCAACTGCAACGGCTTCATCGCTGCCGACCGTACGCCCCAGCCCCATGCCTGGGACCACCGCTACCACATGAGGAGCATCCTCACAAGTTCCAACCAGTCCTCCGTCTTCAACGGCATGGTGAAGGTCTACAACGAGAACTTCTTCATCGACCTCTCCCGCTACCGCATGGAGTGGACGGTCGAGGCCGACGGCGGGACTGTCCTCAGCGGATCCGTCAATGACCTCAAGCTCGGACCCCAGGAGGAACAGTGGATATCCCTCGGATTCAGGAAAGCCACGTTGCTCGAAGCCGCCGGCGAGGGCAAGGAGATCTACCTCAATGTGAGGTACCTGCTGAAGGTCAGGGACGGTCTTCTCCCGGCCGGGTATGAGGTCGCCTACGACCAGATACCCGTCGTCCTCAATGCCCCCGAAATGGCCTCTCCCAAGGCTCTCGACATGAACGTCGAGGACCTCGATGACGAGATAATCTATTCCGGATACACAGCCTCCGTCGAAGGCTCCTCCCTCGAACATCCCTATCCCTGGCAGGCTATCTTCGACAAGAAGTCCGGCTACCTGACGAGTTATATCCTCGGCGAGAAGGAACTGCTTCTCGAGCCCTTGAAACCCTGTTTCGGAAGGGCATACACTGAAAACGACCTCGGCGCAAATGCCCAGAGCGAGATGGCCATGTGGCAGGACCCCGACTTCAAGGTCGGCCTCTTCAAGGCCAAGACCCTCTCGACCAACGTCGAATCTGTCGAGGTGACATACAATCCCCTCGGCTCGCGTGCCGCCCGCCTTGTTATGAGCTACGAGATATATGGTGACGGAACGATCATCGTCAAGGAGGACATGCAGGACATCGGAGGCCGTCTCCAGTCCGCTCCCGAGATGTTCCGCTACGGCGTGGAGATGACGATGCCCGGAGATTTCTCCACCATCGACTTCTACGGCCGCGGCCCCTGGGAGAACTACTCCGACCGCTCGGCCGGCGCCCCTGTCGGACATTATGTCCAGCGGGTTGAGGACCAGTACAACTACAGCTATGCACGTCCCCAGGAGTCCGGAACCCATACCGGTCTCAAGTACTGGAAAGTCCTTTCCGACGCCGGAGTGGGCCTTTCATTCACCTCCGGCGGACTCTTCTCCGCTTCCGCCCTCCCGTTCTCGCGCTTCGACCTCGATGTGACCTCCAACGGCATGAGACATTCCCTCGAGCTTAAGAAACTCGCCTGCGAGAACAACCGCACAAAAGGAAAGACCGTCGTCAACGTGGACCTCGTCCAGCGCGGTCTCGGCGGCATAAACTCATGGGGCGAAAAGCCTCTTCCCGCCTATCGCGTCATGCCTTGCGAGAGGACCTTCACTTTCGCCATCTCGCCGGTTACAAACAATAATTGAATTTCATTTCCAAAATATCCAATACAATGAAAAGAGTTGTTTCCATCCTTCTTGCCATGATAGCTTGCGGCGTTGCCGCGAACGCCCAGTACTATCCTAACCTTGAGCGCTATGCCGCAGACAACGAAAAGGTACTTGCTTCTGGAGTGAGACCCGTAGCAGTCTTCATGGGTGACTCGATAACCGATGGGTGGTTCAGCCAGGATCCGGATTTCTTCACTTCCAACAATTTCGTCGGACGTGGAATCGGCGGTCAGGTGACTTCCGAGATTCTCCTCCGCTTCCGCAAGGATGTGGTCGAGCTCAATCCCAAGTATGCCGTGATCCTATGCGGAGTCAATGATATCGCCGAAAACAGAGGCCCCATCGACCTTGAGTATACTCTCGCCAATATCGCATCGATTGTCGATATGGCGAAGGCCGCGAAGATCAAACCTATTGTGTGCCAGATATTCCCCGGCCCGAAGATAGGTTGGAGAGAGATTCCCGACCAGGCAGAGAAGGCGGAAAAGCTCAACGGGATGATACGTGAGTGGACAAAGAAGAACCACGTGACCTGTGTCGAGTATTTCAAGGGCGTGGAAAAGCCCGGCGGCTCCCTCCCTGTCGAACTGTCCGGAGATTCGATCCATCCCAACCTTGACGGTTACAAGGTGATAGAGAAGGAAATCCTCAAATATATCAAGTAAGGCTTTCGATGGTAAGATTCGGAATAGTCGGAACCGGCAGGATCAGCGACTGGGTGCTGCGCGGAGCCCTTCAGGACCCGCGCTTCAAGGCAGTCGCCGTATGTTCCAGGAAGATGGAGACCGCCGAGGCGTTCGTCGCGGCCCACCCCGCGGCCTTTCCCGAAGGCCGGGCCCTCCTCTTCACTTCGGTCGAGGAGATGGCGGCCTCTCCGGAGGTCGATGCAATCTATATCGGTACGCCGAACAATACCCATTGTGAGATGACGCTTGCCGCCCTTAAAGGCGGGAAGCATGTCCTCTGCGAGAAGCCTCTGGCGTGCAACGCCGACGAGGTGAGGCGTATGATAGAAGCCTCCCGCGAGAGCGGCTGCGCCCTGATGGAGGCTATGGTCTCGACCGTCAACCCTCTCTTCCGCAAGGCAAGGGAGATGATGGGGGAGATAGGCCCGATACGCCATTTCAACGCCTCCTACTGCCAGTATTCGACCAAATACGACAAGCTCAGGGCAGGGGAGATCCCCAATACCTTCAACCCGACGACGGGTGGCGGGGCTCTGGCGGATATCGGCGTCTACACGACCTTCCCGGCCGTGGCCCTTTTCGGCCGGCCGGATGTCGTGAAGTCCGATATCGTCTTCTTCCCGACGGCCCTCGGGCCTGTCGATGTCCATGGCACGATTGAGCTCGGCTACAAGGAAATGACGGCAGTCCTCTCCTTCTCGAAGGTCGTCGACAGCGTTCTTCCGACCGAGATATGCGGCGAAAAGGGCAACCTGCTTCTCGATGCGCTCCATATCTGCCGCTCGCTCTCGCTCGCGCCCCATGTCCCGCCCAGCGCCGGCCGGGGCCCTCTCCCAAGGCCCGAGACCGTCGCCTCCGGCCTTGAGAAGGACGAGTACTTCTACGAGTTCGAGGAATTCATAAATGTCGTCGAATCCGGCAGAATCGAGTCCACTGTCAACTCCCACGAAGTCTCCCTTATCAACCGCGAAGTGATGGACCTCGCCCTCCGTCAGGCCGTCCTTCCGTCATCTCATCGCTAACGGAATTCTTGAAGACTAGCTATTCAAGCTATTGACTAAGGACCTTGCGTCGTGATGTCCCGCACACTTGTTTGTGCCCTGGTGGATGCCTATTGTATCCTTGAATGCGGGGTACAGTTTCAATACAATGTAACAGGACTGTACAATCATCATTTCTTAAGTGAGATGATATGGAGGCTTGTCATAATTGGTGATGTGCTGATTATCGGCATGCTGTTATGGTCGCTGTTCAAAAATAACAGACGACAGGCATTTATTATGGTAATAGCCTTGCTGATTGCTCTCTTTTCTCTGGCCATATTTGTCTGCGGAAAGATACTGGTTGGTTATGACAATGTTTTCTATTCGTATCTGAATCCCGGGAAAATTTCAAACCTGATGCTTTTGAAGTCTGTCGCCTACTTTACGATTCCCAATACGGCACCGGTATTTGTGCTAGCGATACTCAATAGTATGCGACATGATGAGATGTCAATCCAATAATAAGTCACGTATCATCCCTGAACGCGGGATTCGTATTTACAATTTGAAGCATTTGACACCTGGAACAGTCTGTGGGGCTGATTCTATGTCATATGCTCTGTGATTTTGGCGTATTCGGCGATAATATGCGGGTCATATGACACAAAATAGGGCTTACAGGGCCTTTGGCTTGTCATATCACCTTCTTCAAAAAATATCTATATTTGCAGTCCGTTTGGAAAATGACTGGAAATTAATCTTGATAAATATGAAAATTGGAATCTGCTGCGACCACGCAGGCGTTGACTACAAGAACGCAATCATCGAAATGCTCAAGGGCAAAGGTTATGAAATGGTGAACTTCGGTACGGATACTACCGACTCTATGGACTACTCTGACGTGGCCCATCCTCTCGCATCGGCTGTCGAGGCCGGCGAGGTCGAGCTCGGAATCGCCCTCTGCGGCACCGGTAACGGTATGGCCATGACCCTCAACCACCATAAGGGAATCCGCGCAGGACTTGCCTGGAGCAAGGATATAGCCGCCCTCGTAAAGGAGCACAACAACGCCAATGTGCTCGTTATGCCCGCCCGTTTTGCGACTCTCGAGTGCTGCCTCGAGATGGTCAATACCTGGCTTACCACCGAGTTCGCCGGCGGACGCCACCAGCGCCGCATCGAGAAGATCCCTGTCGCCTAGCGTAGGATGAAATACATTCAGATACTGATTGTTCTCTGCCTCGCCTGCCTTGTCTTTCAGGCCGGGGCGGAGAACATTGTCGATTCTAAGCCTACAAGAGAGGAACGCCTGGCTTCTCCTTTCAACAATGCGGTCAAGTTCACTTTCCTCGGTTGGGTGACCGGAAGCACTAAAGTGTCCTACGAGAGGGCTTACGGGATGAAGGTTCCCCAGAGTTCTGAGCTTGCTGTGGGCATAATCGGCGCCGGTGGTGACAAGTTTGGGAACGACCCGCTCGGCGTGACGGTCCGCTACGGCCACAAGTTCTTCCTTGCCGGCCATAAGCCCGAGGACCCGCTTAACGGCTTCTTCCTGCGCCCGGAGCTGATATGGACGAGGTATGGGTACAATGCCGCTTCGACCGGGGATAGGGCTCTTTCCCACATGGGCGCCGTGCTCGGAACGTTCGGCTATCAGTACACCGTGAGCCGCTTTGTCGCTGACGCATGGGTCGGCGCCGGCTACTGCCTTGGCTCTCCCGCCGACACAGGCTACGAACACGGCTTCAAGGTCTGGGACCTTTTCGGGACATATCTGCCCCACCTTGCGCTCAGCTTTTCTATACGTCTCGGCGTTCTTTTCTGATTCCCATTCCATGGGAATTTGTTTTTTCTTGACTAGATTTGCAAGATGTGGTAAGTCAGGAACAGATAAAGGAACTTGTCTCGAGAGCCGAGGTTCTCGGGAAATGTCTCGATATCCCCTCCAAGAGGGCGGATGTCGAGGCCCGCACTGCCCGTACCCTCGAGCCGGATTTCTGGAACGACGCGAAAGCTGCCGAGAAGTTCCAGAAAGAACTTGCCGGGGTAAAGTACTGGGTCGTAAGTTTCGACAAGGTCGAGGCGATGGTCTCCGACCTCGACGTACTCCTCGAGTTCGCCCGCGAGAGCGGGGCGGGGGAGGAGGGCGAGACTCCCGAGTCGCTTGAGCTCGCGGAGGCCTACGAGGCGGCCCTGAAGGCCGTCGAGGCCCTCGAGCTCCGCAACATGCTCGGCGAGGAGGGCGACAATCTCGGCGCTATCCTGACGATAAACTCCGGTGCCGGCGGAACGGAGGCCAATGACTGGTCCGCCATGCTGATGAGGATGTACCTCCGCTGGGCCGAGAGGAACGGCTACAGGACCTGCGTCACGGAGCAGACCGAGGGCGATGAGGTCGGTATCAAGAGCGTCTCGATAGAGGTCGAGGGCGACTATGCCTTCGGCTACCTCAAGGCCGAGAGCGGCGTCCACCGCCTCGTCCGCATATCCCCCTTCAACGCCCAGGGCAAGCGCCAGACGACCTTCAGCTCCGTTTTCATATATCCCCTTGTCGATGACACGATAGAGATAGAGATCAATCCCGCCGACCTCGAGTGGGATACTTACCGCTCTTCCGGAGCCGGCGGCCAGAACGTGAACAAGGTCGAGACCGGAGTCCGTGTCCGCCATATCCCCTCCGGCATAGTCGTCGAGAATACGGAGACCCGCTCCCAGCTCGACAACCGCAACAACGCTCTCCGCATCCTGAAATCCCGCCTCTACGACCTCGAACTCAAGAAACGCCAGGAAAAGCAGGCCGAGCTCGAAGGCCAGAAGAAGAAGATCGAATGGGGCAGCCAGATACGCTCCTACGTCCTCCATCCCTACAAGATGGTGAAGGACCTGCGCACGGGCTATGAGACCTCCGATACCCAGGGCGTCCTTGACGGAGACCTGAACGAGTTTATGAAAACCTACCTGATGAACAATTAAAAAACATATACAGCAATGGCAGAATTCAAATATGCGCCCATGTTCCAGCTCGGTGCAGACAAGACAGAGTACTACAAGATTCCCGGTTCAGAAGCTCTCGTAAGCGTATCCGATTTCGAGGGCAACCCCATCCTCAAGATAAAGAAGGAGGCCCTCACCCTCCTTTCCAATACAGCCTTCCGTGACGTCAGCTTCCTCCTCCGCCGCTCCCACAACGAGCAGGTCGCGAAGATCCTCTCCGACCCCGAGGCCTCCGAGAACGCCAAGTATGTCGCCCTCACCCTCCTCCGCAACGCCGAGGTGGCCGCCAAAGGCAAGCTCCCTCTCTGCCAGGATACCGGAACTGCGATTATCCATGCCGAGAAAGGCCAGCAGGTATGGACCGGCTTCTGCGATGAAGAGGCCCTGAGCCTCGGCGTCTTCAAGACCTACACCGAGGAGAACCTCCGCTACAGCCAGAACGCTCCCCTCGACATGTACAGGGAAGTCAATACCAAATGCAACCTTCCCGCCCAGATAGACATCGAGGCCGCCGAAGGCATGGAGTACCGCTTCCTCTGCGTCACCAAGGGCGGCGGCTCAGCCAACAAGACATATCTTTATCAGGAGACAAAGGCCCGTATCCAGAACCCCGGCACCCTCGTTCCCTTCCTCGTTGAGAAGATGA
>JAKSJS010000042.1 GCA_024398155.1 Bacteroidales bacterium
TGTGGCACTCGCATCATGCGATAAGGACCCCCAGGGCTCCGGCAATGACGGCGCCACCTTTACCGTTTCCTTCGACACTGACGGAGGTTATCCTGTTCCCGCTTCCCAGAAAGTGAAGAAGGGCGAAAAGGCTGTTGAGCCCGAAGAGAAGCCCGTCAGGGGCTCGGAGTCCTTTATCGGATGGTATTCCCAGTCCGGCCTCAAGTTCAATTTCAAGTCCAACCCTATCTCCAAGGACATTACTCTCAAGGCCCATTACTGGTCCGGCCCGAAGAAGTATGTCGTCATCAACGACTACGACTGGTCCTACCTCGAGCAGAGTGTCCACAACAACTTCGGCTCTCCCGACGGGAAGGACGTCGCTGTAGGCCAGGGTGTCCTCATCTACATGTTCCAGAGGTCGATCGATACTTTCAAGGACTGCATAAAGAAGCACTGCCAGCTCTCCGAGCAGTATGACGTCCCCGTTCTCTTCCAGCTCGACCCCGTGACGTTCTGGGACTCCGTCCCCGAACTCTGGAACTGGTGGGACCAGGGCCAGGCGACCTACAAGGAATCCAACCGCAACAATGTCGAGTGGTACGGCTGGGGTAACGAGTATGCCGTGAAGATAGGCTGGCTCAACTGGGGTTCCCAGATACGCCTGAAGCCTATGTGCAACTATTTCGGCCCTGACTATCAGCCTGCCGTCAAGGAGCGTCTCGAGATCTTCCTCGGCCTGATCAAGGAGTGGTACGAGTCCCTTCCCGAAAACAAGAAATACCTCCTCATCGGCGTGAAGATTACCGGCGAGCTCGGCCTCGGCGTCAACAACTGGTACTACACCGGCGGCAACGAGATGTATGACAAGAATGCCTCGAACGACCCCAGGACCGGCCTCAATATGTACAACAAGCCCAGCCGCAGCAACGGCGACATCTCAACTATCGGATATGCGGCACTTACGTATTCCGGTCTTAAGACTTCCGGTACAGTCACCGGCCAGGACATCGCCGACGTCGAGTGGAAGTTCACCGAGTTCGTCTCGAAGATTGCCAAGGACTACTTCCCTCGCGAGCTGATCTTTGCCCATGCCGGCGGCGTCGACAATGACCTTGACGCATGCTGCAACGACTATGTCTGTCCGAGCTGGAGCTTCTACGGCGGTGACGCCACAAACGGCGAGAATGCCACCTACTGCATGCAGCTTCTGAAGAATTCGGACGCTCCCTGCTGGGGCGTAGCCGAGTGGGCAGTCGATGCGAATACGAGCCCCAACGGATGGGCTGACGCAATCTACAGCTCCCTCAAGATTGACCGCTGCCGCTTCCTCTCCATCTACACGAATGTAATCGGCAACAACAACGGTTCCGAGATCAACTCCAACGCCGTAAACGGCATCAAGACCCTCCAGAACTATACCTTCGACAAGTAAAGACTGATGAAAGTACTCAAAACCATAACCCTATCGCTGGCGATGGTTCTCGGGATCGCATCCTGCGCGCCCGAGGGCCCTGGCCAGTATTTCTTCCTCAACGACTATAACTACCACTATAATTATGAGAGGATGAGCGAGGTCTTCGGCCCCCAGACCGGCAAGGACCCCGCAATCGGCCAGGCTATACTTATATATATATTCGAACATCCGATGGACTGGCTCGAGCCCATGCTGGAGAAGCATTTCGAGATGGCCGAGCAGTACGACATCCCCATCATAGTCGAACTCGACCCTATCACCTTCTGGGACGGGACTCCCGAACTGTGGAACTGGTTCGACCCCTCGAAACCCGGCTACAAGGACTCCAACCGCGAGAATGTCGAGTGGTATGACTGGGGCTCCGAGAACGCCATAAAGATAGGCTGGCTCAACTGGGGCTCCCAGTGCCGCCTCAAACCCATGGCCAACCTCTATGCTCCCGAATATCAGGCCGCGGTCAAGGACCGCATGGGCCGTCTCATCGACATGACCTACGATTGGTACAAGTCGCTGCCCCGCAATAAGAAGTACCTTCTCGGCGGCATAAAGCTCACCGGTGAGCTCGGCTTCGGAATCAACAACTGGTATTATCCCGACGGCAACGACCTCTACGGCAAGCCCAGGTCGGAGGATCCCCAGTACGGCCTCAGCTACGAGGAGTCCGAGATGCCATTCCGCGGCGTAGGCCCTATGGGCTATGCCTCTTTGACCTATTCCGGCATAAAGACCGAAGGCGAGATAACAGCTGACGACATCTACCGCCTCGAGTGGGAGTACTCAAAGTTCATAGCAGACCTGGCCCAGGATCGCGGTTTCCCCCGCGAGATGCTCTTCTCCCATTCCGGAGGATGGCACCAGGACCTTGCCGCCACAATCCAGTCCAACACCTGTCCGAGCTGGAGCTTCTACTGGCATGAGGCGATGGATCCCACGACTACTGAGCAGTATACGAAATACCTCCCGACCTCCGACGCCCCTTACTGGGCTCTGTCGGAATGGAACATAGGCTACCAGGACTACGACAACTGGTACAAGGCTCTCGAGACCTGCTTCTCCCTCCCCGGCTGCCGCTTCATCTCCGTCTTCAACCGCGGCTCAGTCATCCGTGATGACGGAACCGAAATCGAGGGAGCCGTAAAAGCCCTTATTGATTACCAGAATAAACTTAACTAGTACATGTAAAGGATACTATTGGTTTTTGCATTTTTTCTAATTTTCATTGGGGGTATGTTCGCTCAAAGTAGATACATACACTATGAATATGATTCATTATAATGTTGATTGGTCTAGCTTCAAGAAAAGTCTGACAAAATATTTTCTTGTTAAACCTTAGTTTGTATGAAAAGATTTATATGGCTATTTTTCCTATTATGTAGTATTGCCACTGCATGTATGGATGGTGAATGGTGTGTCTATTCATACAACAATTCCGATATTGATTTGGGCTTCTATGAGCCTTCAAGAAATCTAGATAGATTGTGGCATCATGAGAAACGTCAAGAAATATTGGGCGGCGGTTGTTTTCCTTGGCAATATTTTGAATGCAATGATTACTTGGACATATTTCTTTACGATTATAACGAAGTCGTAGACTTACCGTGGAATGAAGTGAGGGATAGAAAATATATAGTGAAATATTCTTTTACACGGGATGACCTGGAGAAACTGAATTACCGGATTTTCTTTCCTCCTACAGAGGCAATGAAAGATGTCCTGATGGATCCTCCGTATGAGGAAGTTATAGAAAAGTATCCCCCTAAGGGAGATGAGTTGTAGTTATTAACTTCTTGTTATTAAATATTTATGAAAAAAATTACACTTGCTATTATCGGCCTTATGGGCCTGTCTGTGGCGGCTTTCGCCGAGGACTATACCAAGTATGTCGATCCGATGATCGGCGCGGACAACGGCGGATACGCCTTCCCCGGTGCGACTCTTCCTTACGGAATGGTCAAGCTCGGCCCGGACTGCAACAATCTTACGGAGAACGCCGGCTGGCAGGTCAATACTCCTGTCGTAGGTTTCACCCACACCCACCTCAACGGCTCGGGCGGCGGCTGCAAGTACGGCAACATATCCTTCATGGCTTCGACCGGCGAGATGAATCCCGCCGACTATGCCTCCGCATATTCCGACCCTGTTGCCAAGGTAGGTCTCTTTTCCATAAATCTCGACCGTTACGGCGTGAAGGCCCGCCTCAGCGCGACCCGTCATGCCGGTTTCCATGAGTATATCTTCCCCGAGACTGACAAGGCCAACGTCTTCGTAGACCTTGGCAAGTTCCTCGCCTCGATAGAGATCCAGGAGTTCGTCGGCTCCGAGGTTACCGTCCTCTCCGACACTGAGATCCAGGGCTACCAGAGGATACGTGGCGGCTGGAACTACTCCGAGGCCTATACCGTCTATTTCTACGCCAAGTTCGACACTCCCTGCGAGTCCTTCGGAACTTGGAAGGACGGAAAGCTCTATCCCGGCAAGGCCTCCCAGAGTGACGAGAACACGAAATGCGGTGCCTACTTCACCTTCAATACGAAAGGCCACAAGACTATCCGCGCCAAGGTCGGCATCTCCTACATGGGATGCAACAAGGCGCGTGAGAATGCCGCTGAAATCACTTCGTGGGACATCGAGGACACCCATATGGCTGCCGTAAACGAGTGGAACGACATCCTCTCCCAGGTTGCCCTCGAGGGCGGTGACGAGACAGTGAAGAAGATATTCTATTCTTCCTTCTACCGTGTATTCATGCAGCCTTCCGACTATATCGGCGAGAATCCCAAGTGGATATCCGACGAGCCCTATTACGGCGACTATCATGCTATCTGGGACACTTTCCGTGCGACCCATCCCATGATCAACCTCTTCCGCCCGACCCGTGGCGGCGAGATGGTCCAGTCCCTCGTCAATATCGCTGAGCACGACAAGTTCCTTCCCGACGCTCGCACCAGTCACTGGTCCGGACGTACCCAGGGTGGCTCGAATGCCGACATGCTTATAGCTGACGCCTTCGTCAAGGGTGTCAAGGGCATTGACTATGAAGCGGCTCTCAAATGCATGCTCAAGAGCGCTACGGTATATCCCGGTGATGACGAGCGCCAGTACGGCCGCGGCGGTCTTCCCGACTATAACTCCATCGGTTACGTCTCCGCCGAGTACGAGCGCGGCTGCAGCCGCACCTTCGAGTTCTCGGCTAACGACTACGCCATTGCGACTGTCGCCAAGGGACTCGGCCACAACGACATCTACGAAAAGTATGCGGAGAAGTCCCACAGCTGGGAGAACCTCTGGAATCCCGATATCGAGAGCATGGGCTTCAAGGGCTTTGCCTGGCCCCGCCACCGCGACGGAAGCTGGCTCGAGGACCCGAACTTCACTGTATTCTCCTCCGGCTCGTTCGAGCATCAGTTCTATGAGACCTTCTCATGGGAGATGTCCTTCTATGTCCCTCATGACATGAAGACCCTCGTCGAGAAGATGGGCGGCGTGGACGAGTTCACAAAACGTCTCGACCACTACTTCAACACTCCTTTCCCGACCAAGACTGACGAGCTCCTCTTCTATACCAAGCTTGTCGGCATGTGCCAGATTTCCAACGAGCCCTGCTTCCTCGCACCTTCCCTCTACGCGTATGTAGGCCAGCCCTACAAGACTGCGAAGATAGTCCGCCAGATACTTCGCGACATGTACTGGGCCGGCGGCGACGGCGTTCCCGGTAACGATGACTCCGGCTCCATGGGCGCATGGTATGCCTTCCATACCCTCGGCTTCTATCCCAATGCCGGCCAGGACGTCTACCTCATCTCAAGCCCTGTCTTCCCCAAGGCGACCCTTACCTTCGAGGACGGAAAACAGCTTGTGATCACAGCGAAGAAAGCTTCCGACAAGAACATCTACATCAAGTCCGCAAAGCTTAACGGCCAGCCTCTCGACCGCTGCTGGCTCCGCCACAGCGAGCTTGTCGCCGGCGGCACACTCGAATTCGAGATGACTTCCAAGCCTACCGACTGGGCAAAGGACGGCATCCTTCCTCCCTCATTGTCTGACGAATATAACAAGTAATGAAGTTATTCAATAAAAGGTATTATATATCAGTAGCATTGTCTCTGCTTGCCCTGGCGGGCTGCGTAGAGAAACCGGAAAAGCCTGACGGAGAGCTGCGCAATGTCGAAATCAGCGCTTCGTTCTCCGAGATAAGCCTCACCAAGGCCGAGCTCTCGGGTATGGATATGGAGTGGTCCGCCGGGGACGAGATCTTCGTCACCGTCGGGACACGCGAATATCCCTTCACGACTAAGGAGGGCGGTGCGCTGGCTGTTTTCAATGGAAAACTGCCCGGCGACGCCGGGCGCATCAGCGCGTATTATCCCGCCGACTTCGCCGTGCCTGTCGTCCAGTCGGCCGTTACCGGCGGCGTCGACCCGGCTGCCGTCGTGGCCGAGGCCAGCGGATATGTGGACAAGGAACTGGTCTTCGAGTATGCCTGTTCCTTCATCCGCATCAACGTCGAGTTCGACAACGTGAGGTCAATCCGTGTCGAGGCTGAGAAGACCGAGCTCGCCGACGGCTCGCCCGTCGTGAAGCTCACCTCCGACAACGGAAAACCCATGCCGAAGGGAGCCTATTACATCGCTACATGCCCCTTCGCCGCGAAATCCCTCAAGATCACTCTCGAGGGCGACAACGACTCAAAACGTTCAAAGACGTTCGAGAATGTAGTCCTTGAAAGCGGGGAGTGCTATGTCATAAAGAACACCGCCGACTGGAACGAGTCTTCTAGCTATGACGGCCCCGAACAGTATATCTTCGTCCAGTCCGCCGACTGGGAGTACAACGTAAAGAACATTTACAACATCTTCGGTACGTCCAGGGACAAGGTCGTTGGAATAGGCGAGTGCGCGATGTTCTATATCTTCGAGCGACCTATTGCGACCCTCTGCTCCGAACTGAGGAACCATCTTACCCAGGCTGAGAACTACGAGATTCCTATCCTTGTCGAACTCGACCCGATCACGTTCTGGGACAGCGTTCCCGAACTTTGGAACTGGTTTGACCCGTCCATATCTGGATTCAATCCCGACAACAAGGAGAATGTCGAGTGGTACGACTGGGGCTCCGAACATGCCGTCAAGATAGGATGGCTCAACTGGGGCACCCAGTTAAGGATGAAGCCTATGGCCAACCTCTTCTCTCCCAAGTATCAGGAGGCCGCCCTCGACCGCATGGACAAGCTCATGTCCATCGTTGCCGAGTGGTACGCGAAACTCCCCGGAGACAAGAAATACCTCCTCGTCGGCATCAAGATAATGGGTGAGCTCCTCTATGGCGGCAACAACTGGTACTACCCGAACGGCAACGACTATTACGGCAAGGACGAGTCCGGCGATCCTACTTACGGCCTCAATTCCTCCAAGGCCTGCGACCCCAGCTGGGGCGTCCAGCAGATAGGATATGCTGCCCTGACTTACTCCGGAATCAAGACTTCCGGCACCGTAACTGCGGACGACATCTGCGCTATGGAACGCAAGTGGGTCGAGTGGCTCGCCGACTTCTGCGACGACTACGGCTTCCCCCGCTCGATGCTCTTCGCCCATGCCGGAGGCTGGTGGGACCATCTCGCTTCCTGCATCAATCCCCGCGTCTGCCCCAGCTGGAGCTGTTATGGCGCCGATGCGAAGAACCCCTTCAACAACTCTATTATCAAGAGCCTCGTCGAGAGCTCCGATGCTCCCTACTGGGGCATCTCCGAGTGGGCTTCGCCCGTGGGATATAACGTCTCCAGCCTTACCAGCTGCTTCCGCAACTCCCTCGGTCACGAGGGCTGCCGCTATCTCTCGATCTTCGAGAACGTAACAGGAAGCTACAACGGAGGGGATAACGGTGTCAATCAGAATATGGTCACCGCAATGAAGACTTATCAATCAGAAAGGCAGAACAAATAAGTTATATGAACATAAATTCAATGATAAGCGTTATTCCGGCTCTTCTCCTCGCCGTTTCATGCGGGGAGAAACCTGGCCCCGGGCCGGCTCCGGTAATTGACCAACCGTCCGTGATCTCCAACGTATGTTTCGAGGAACTCAGCTATGTCAAGGAGGCGAAGTGGGATGCCGATACAAAGGCCGGCTTCAACCTTCGGCTCGAGCAGAATTGGGACAAGGGTGACGCCGTATCAGTCTTCCGCGAGAAGGCGAACAATGAGAAATTCTATTTCTACGGTATGGGAGAGGACCTCTTCTCAACCTTTGAGAAGGACATAGAAGAGGATATAGTGCCCGACCTGAAGAACGTATATGCCGTCTATCCCTGTGATGAGACGATAGTCTGCGAGGGTGAGGGAGAGTTCTCCGTCACCTATCCTGCGGCAAGGAAGTTCGTGGATCCCGGTCTCGGACTTGTCAAGGACAATATCATGCTTGCGGCCGCAGTTCCTACCCTGGAACGCGGCGAGATGGAGTTCAAGCACCTTACCGGCTATCTCGGACTCCAGCTCTACAGCCGTTTCGGCGGAGCCGTGAAGAAACTGGTGATATCCGGAAACAAGGGTGAGATACTCTCCGGGGAGGCGAAGGTCGCCCTCGATCCTTCCGGCGAGCCGGAGATCGAGATGACGGGCGAGCCCGGATCCCCGCTTACGATAGTCTTTGACAAGGCAGTTGACCTTCCCTGCGTAGAAGATGCGCCCCTTGTCGTATATGTAGCCCTTCCTCCTACTGAGTTTGCCAATGGAATCACCGTCAAGGCGATATGTGAGGACGGCCTCGAATATGAGGAGAACTCTTCCGCACGTTTCATCGTCATGAGGGCCGGAGTCGGCAAGATAGAGACGACTTCTCTCTCCTTCGAATTCGGCGGGACGAGGATAGATTCCGGGACTACCGTGTATGGCATGGTCACCGACAAGGCGACCGGCGCAGCGATCGCCGGCGTCCCCGTGACCGACGGCTACAACTATTCGCTCTCCGACGCCAACGGCGTCTACCAGCTTGCCGCGAATCCGGCGGCCACCCGTATCTATTATTCCCTCCCTGCAGGATATAAGACCGTCCTCGACGAGACCGGATACCCCTCATTCTTCTCTGAGATCATCAATCCTTCGAAGGGAATGAGGATAGATTTCGTGCTCGAGAAGCAGACAAAGGACGAGACGGATTTCACCCTGTTCGCGATAGCTGACCCCCAGGTCATAAGCAATTCAACGGTCGACCGCTACCGCAACGAGACTGTCGGCGACATCGTCGCGACAGTCAATGCCGGACGCGCCGAGGGCCGTCATAACAATGTATACGCCTTTACCCTCGGTGACCTTACGGACTGGCATGCAAGCTATTACGGAAAGCTCAAGGAGGCGATGTCCGGTGTTGCCCTTGACGGGGGAGACATCCTTCCCTTCTATCAGTGCATAGGCAACCACGACCATCGTGAGGGGTCCGACGAGGCCTCGGGAGTCCTGAACTTCGTGAAGAAGTTCGGCCCCACCGATTACTCTGTCAATATTGGCAAGGCTCATATCATCGTGATGGACAACTATTACTATGAGGGCAATCCCTTCTCCAGCGGCAACGAGTGGGCCGGCTTCACCGACGCCCAGGTCGAGTGGCTCCGCCAGGACCTCGCAACCGTCGCGGACAAGGACTCCAAACTCGCAATCCTTTGCGTCCATGCTCCTTTCGGAGAGGCTCCGAAGATACACGACTATGTCCAGAAGAGCCACCATTATGACGATGTGCTTTCCGCTCTCTCCGAGTTCCATGACGCCCATGTCCTTTCCGGCCATACGCATTATTCTATGAACTACATTCATCATAGCTACGTATGCGCGAGCGGACGTCCGATCTACAGCCACAACCAGGCTGCGGCCTGCGGCTACCTCTGGGACGACCACCCGTCCGATACGAACATGGATGGCGCTCCCATGGCCTACTATGTATATGAGGTGAAGGGCAACGAGATAGTGGACTGGCGTTTCAAGGCCAACAACGGCCGTTCCGAGGACCTCCAGATGAGGGTCTTCGACGGCAACCAGGTATGGGCCGACCCTTCGGATGCATCCAACCGGTTCTCATGGTATGACTCCTCTGTCTACAAGAACGGCGACGCTAAGAATTTCTGCCATTCCGAACTCGAGGACTGCATGATCGTGAACCTCTGGGACGGCGATTTCGAGAACTGGACCGTCACGCTTTCGCTCGGCGGCGAGACTTATGAGCTCCAGCCTCTCGACAACCCGGATGTCTATACCTGCGACATGCCTACGCTTGCAGTATACGATAACCCCTGGGGCGCCGGAACCCTCAAGTACTCCCGTCACTACTGGTATGTGAAACTCCCCGGCGTCGACATATCCTCCCTTACCGGATGGACTGTCACCGCTGTCCAGAAAGTTCCCTCCTCGGAAAACATAACCCACACATATACGTCGGATACCCTCCAGAAGGATTTCTCCGACTATGGAATGAGAAGATAGTGTATGAAGTTTTTTAAAGTCTTGTTGGGGACCGTTCTCGCGCTGTCGATGATTGCGTGCGCAGAAAAGCCTGCCGATGAAAAGACGGGGACCTTTGCCGTTACCTTTGACACTGACGGAGGATATCCTGTCCCTGAGACCCAGTATGTAAAGAAGGGCGGAAAGGTTGTCGAACCGACGGAAATCCCCGAGAAGGAAGGATATGCCTTTATCGGCTGGTATACCCAGAGAGGTCTCAAGTTCAATTTCGTGTCCAATCCAGTGACTGCCGACATCACTCTTGTCGCCCATTGGTGGAAGGCCCCTGCCCAGTATATCCTCATCAACGATTACAGCTGGAACTGCCTCGAAAAGGCGATATCCCAGACTTTCGGCACTCCTGAAGGCAAGAGCGTATGCGCCGGAATGAGCGCCCTCGACTTCATCTTCGGCCGCTCGGACGACGAGAATGCCAAACAGGTCCAGGCCCACATGGATGCGGCTGTGAAATATGACTGTCCTGTCCTTTTCAACTTCGACCCCATTACTTTCTGGGATGAGATCCCGGAGCTCTGGAACTGGTTCGAGCCCACTAAGCGAGGCTATGACCCTGCGAATACGGAGAATGTCGAATGGTACGGCTGGGGTCCCGAGTATGCCGTCAAGATAGGATGGCTCAACTGGGGAGCCCAGTGCCGTCTTGCCCCTATGGCCAACCTGTTCGCCCCCAAGTACCGGGCCGAGGTCGAGAAGAGGCTCCGTCGCTATTATCAGATGATAAAGGATTGGTACGAGGCCCTTCCGGCCGGCAAGAAGCACCTTCTTGTCGGCGTGAAGTGCGTCGGCGAACTTGCCCTCGGAGTCAATAACTGGTACTATCCCAATGGCAACTCCTATTACGACCAGAATCCGACTGCGAACGATGCCGAAAGGCTTCTGATAGATCCCCAGACTGGCATCAACATGTACGACAAGCCTTCGCGCGGCGTCCAGACGATAGGCTACGCCGCCGCCACTTACTCGGGTATCAAAACGTCGGGTATCCTGACTGCCGATGATATCACAGAGATCCAGTGCCGCTATTCGGCATGGCTTGCCGACATGGCTGCCGAGTACTTCCCCCGCGAGCTGGTCTTCACCCAGGCCGGCGGAGTAGGGGATGACCTCCGCTCTACCGTCAACAAGGGCTCCTGCCCGAGCTGGAGCTTCTATATGGGCGATGCATACGACGCATCGAACTTCAAGGACGCCATGATGCTCATTGACGAGTCCGACGCTCCCTACTGGGCCGTCTCGGAGTGGGCGATAGGCGAGAATGAAGCTCCCGAGAAATGGGCGTCCGGCATCGGCAGCGCCCTTGCGATCGAGGGCTGCCGATATGTGAACATCTGTACCAACGTAATTGGAAACAATAATGGTACAACGGTCAACAGCAACGCCGTCCAGGGCGTCAGATCCCTTTGCAAATAATCCAAGAATATGAAGAAGATACTTTTCCTGACTGTATTTGCACTCTGTGCATTGAGCCTTTCCGCCCAGGTGACGATCACCCGTGAGGACAAGGAGAGAGCCGCGGCGATAGTCGCTAAGATGACTCTCGACGAGAAGATTGAACTTATTTCCGGCACTGACTGGGACTATTCCAAGGCCATTGAGAGCGTCGGGATTCCCAAGACGCGCCTCCACGACGGCCCGCAGGGCTCCGTCGGCATAGACGGGGCGACAGGCTTCCCCTGCTGCCAGGCTCTTGCCGCCTCCTGGAACCGTGCGATGGTCCGCATGGACGGCGCGGCCTACGGACGCGAGGCGAAGGCCTACGGTATCGACTGCATCCTAGGCCCCGGCGTCAATATCTACCGTACAGCCCTCTGCGGCCGCAACTACGAGTATATGGGCGAGGATCCCTATCTCGCTTCCGAGACTGCCGCGAACTACATCAGCGGCATCCAGTCCGAGAACGTCCTCGCTACTATTAAGCATTTCTGCTGCAACAACCAGGACTATGACCGCTATGGCGTAAGTTCCAACGTGAGCGAGCGTGCCCTCAACGAGATCTACTTCCCGGCCTTCCGCAAGGCTGTCGAGCAGGCCCATGTCGGCGCTGTAATGACTTCATACAATGCCTTGAACGGCACCCATACGGCCGAGAACGTCTGGCTCACGCGCGACAACCTCCGCCGCTGGGGCCATGACGGCATCGTCATGTCCGACTGGGTTTCCACCTACTCGACAATGGGATGCATGATGAGCGGCCTCGACCTCGAGATGCCCGGCGCCCATGCCTTCGACCACAACAAGGTCAAGGCCCTTATCGAGAACGGCGTCATCAGTGAGGCTGTCCTCGATGAGAAGGTCCAGCATATAGTCCAGACCTATGTCGCCTTCGGCATCCTCGACCTTGTAGCACGTCCGAAACTCGACCTCGCCGCTTCCGCTGAAAAATCCTACAAGATGGCTCTCGAATGCCCCGTACTCCTCAAGAACGACGGCGTGCTCCCTCTCAAGAAGGGCTCGATCGTTGTCATCGGCCCCGCCGCTGACATGATAATGTCGGCAAGCGGCAGCGGCTGCGTCTTCGCCAATGACTACGCCGTCACCCTCCAGCAGGGTCTCAAGAAACTCGGCAAGAAGTACAAGATCACATATATGAAGGAAGACGCCATCAACAGCGCAGTCGTAAAGAAAGCTGTCGCCGTAGTTGTCGCCGTGGCATTCTCCGGCGACGATGAGGGAGAGGGCTTCGACCGCAATTATGCTCTTCCCGATGCCCAGAACAAGCTCATCAAGAAGATGGCCGGGCTCAATCCCAGGACTGCCGTCGTGATGTTCACGGGCGGTGAAGTCGACATCAACGGATGGAAGGATGACGTCGCCGCAATCATGTGGGCGCCTTATACCGGCAACCGCCAGGGCCAGGCTGTCGCCGACCTCCTTGCCGGCAAGGTGTCGCCTTCCGGACGCCTTCCCTTCACTTTCTGGGGCTCTCTCGAGAAGAACCCTGTCCTTGCCAATTACCATGTCGATTCCACTATCTTCATGGACGGCCGTGAGAAATATGCCTTCGTCGAGTACAACGAGGGCGTGTTCGTCGGTTACCGTGGCGTCGAGCACTTCGGCGTCGAGCCGATGTATCCTTTCGGCTACGGTCTTTCCTACTCGAGCTTCGAATATTCGAAATTCGATGTGCTTTTTGATGGCAGGGATTACGATATTTATGTAACTTTGACAAACATTGGCAAAGTCGCCGCCTCCGAGGTCGTCCAGGCTTATGTCGAGCCTGTCGATTCGAAGATAATCCGTCCGGCCCGCGAGCTCAAGGGTTTCGAGAAGGTGACCCTCAATCCCGGCTCCTCGACCCGCGTCCTTAGCCATATTGACCGCGGTGCGCTCGGATACTACGACGATTTCGCCCATGCCTGGACTGTAGCTCCCGGCAAGTACAATATCTGTATCGGCCGCTCCAGCGCCGATATAGTTGAGAGAAAACAGTTTGACGTTAAATAACCATTTTAAGACAATAACATTATGACACAGAGACTCGCCTTCAAGATGTTCCTCAAGCCCGGATGCAAGGAGGAATACAAGAAACGCCATGCCGCCCTTTGGCCCGAACTGAGAAAACTCCTCAAGGACTCCGGAGTAGGGAACTACTCTATCTTCCTCGACGAGGAGACCAACATCCTCTTCGCCTACCAGGAGGTATGCGGCGGTACAGGTTCCCAGGACCTCGGCAATATGGAGATCAACCAGAAATGGTGGGATTTCATGGCCGACATAATGGAGGTCAATCCGGATAACTCCCCGATATCGATTCCTCTCGAGGATATGTTCTATATGGAATAAGTCTATGAAGAGAATAATTATTGCTGTGGCCGCCCTTGCGGCCACTTCGCTTGCATACGCAGGCCCTCGCGAAGAGGCGGAGGCAAAGGCACGTGAACTTGTCTCGAAACTTACCCTTGAGGAGAAGGCCTGCCTCATGGAGTTCGAGTCGCCCGCAGTCGAGTCCTTGGGCATTCCCGAGTACAACTGGTGGAACGAGGCTCTCCACGGCGTGGCACGCGCCGGAGAGGCGACTTCCTTCCCTATGCCAATCGGCATGGCGGCTTCGTTCGATGACGCCCTTTTGTATGATGTGTTCACTGCCGTAAGTG
>JAKSJS010000043.1 GCA_024398155.1 Bacteroidales bacterium
ATTTTTTTTTTGTTTTTTCTGGAGTTCGTTCTCAAGCAGTCGGATTCTTGCCTTCCCATGTATGCGAATCCGGTTCCGAGTTCGAGCAAAAAACGGGTAAGTTGTTTTTCGAGTTCTGTATCAAGAGCTTCTTCTTTGAATCGTCCCAGGTCCAGGTGCAATTGGACTCACGGCAAAGTTCCGCCATCTCCGCGGAGGTCGGTTGCGTCGAAAGTGGTTATTTTTATTGGTCCGTTCCTCTGGTGGCTGGGCTCGGGATCGTCGAAATTGTCGCAAGAGGCGAGCCCGTCGGCTACGGCGAGGATTGCCAGTAATTTCCAATAATTTCTCATTATGCAGTAATCACCTTTGTCAGTCTCTTGTTAGAAGTAATTATGATGCCAGTTATTCTGCACGCTCCTGCCGGCATTGTTAATGACAAGCGTCAGAATTTCTGAATTTTTAACATACAGATCACCAAAAGTAGCAACACCTTTGGCCATATCAGTGAAGCAGGCCCCAATCGTAGGATCACTTGTGGCGTATATCTTTATGTAGTTGAGGGAGTCGCAGTGCATAAACATAGATTTATAGCAGTCCTCTACCGTCTTGGTCGCAATAAGGTCAGGGGCTGTCTTAAGCGAAGTGCAAGAGGTGAACATATCTAAATAGCAACTCGGGGCAAGATTCGTCGCTGGAAGGGAGGACGCGCTGGTGAGATTACGGCATTGCATGAACATCCTTGAATAGCATTCCTTTGCCATTATCATAGCAGGCAATTCGGGCGTGGATGTTAAGTTTTCGCAAAAGGCGAACATATATGAACAAGAACCTTCGGCCATTCGCGTCGCATCAATTTTCCTCGCGTATTCAAGACCGGTGCAACCATAGAACATCGAATGATAGCAGTGGTCTGCAAGGTATTTTGAAGGAAGGTATGGAGTTGAAGCGAGCTTGGAACACCACTCGAACATTTGATAGAAACAATATCTTGACAGAGTGGCTTCGTGGAACTCCGGTGCTACAGTGAGATTCTCGCAGTAGCCGAACATCGAGAAACAACTATATTCCCCGAAGGACGTTCCTGCTATCTTCGGGGCTTTTTCCAGACTCTTACATTTATAGAACATCTCCTTGTATCCATGTTCAGGCACGGTAGTGGCCGGAAGGTCCGGCGCAGTCTTCAGGCTCTCACAATTATAGAACATTTCATTGTAACAACTCTCTGCTAATGTGGTTGCCGGAAGTTCAGGAGCGGAGACAAGGCTGGTGCAGTCGTAAAACATTCTATAGCAGCCGTCTACACCTACGGTCTTTCCCGGGATACGTCCGGGTGCCCTGACAAGGTTTGTGCATCCGTTGAACATATCATAATAACATTCCCTTCCCACTTCGGCAACTTCAGGGAAAATAAGTTCCCCGGCATCCACCAGGGCCGTGCAACCCCTGAAAAGCGCATAGAAAGTATGATCCGGAATCTTGAAATCCGCACTGTAATAGTTTTCTCTGGAAACAAGTGAAGTCAGGTCCCCCGAAACGGAAAGGCGGCCGTCACCTGTGGCTTTAAAATTTTTTAACCCACCATAATTCGATAACTCCATTTTGGCGTCATGTAGGTCTTTGTTCACAAACTGCACCGTCTTGCCCTTTGTCAGGGTAATCTTCTGACCTTCGTATTCAGTCAATATTTCTCCGTCCACGCTGATAAGCCAGTCCTTACGGTCTTTCACGCCGGCGAATTCCAGTTCCACAGTTCCGTCAAGGCAAGTGAACATCAGATAATTCTTTGTCTTGAAATCATAGACGGTTTCTTCCACTATCATCTCGTCATCCATTACATAATACAATTTGTAGTAGTATCTGGTATCGGGAACAAGACCGGTTATTCTGCAAGAGAAAGATATGTCATTGTTAAATATTCTCACGTCTTCGACGTCGGCTGCATACGCTATTGCTTCTGCATTATCGAAAGGATCATTACCGGACACGAGGAAACCGTATTCCGTAATCTCCCCTGATCCTAGCATATTGAATAAGGATCCCCATAATTCCGCACTGAGGTTTGTCGCGGAAGAAAATTCCTCACCACCTTTTGAAGACTTTTCTCCAGGCTCTTCATGTCGATTGCATGCAACGAGCCCGCCGACAATGGCGAGGGCTGCCATAAGTTTCAAGATGTTTCTCATAATGTCTGCTTAAATTGTATTAATATTCCGTGACGGCACGGACCGGAAAGCCGTAATAGCGGTAGTCTTGGATCCAGCACTGGTAGCCCGCATTGAAGTAGAAGTTGTACGCTAAATGCGCGTTCGCTTCCTCCACCGACGACGACCAGTAGGGGCCATACCAACCGGGGGAGTCGAGAGCCGAACCGTCGCGACAACCCGCTGCTGGCAGGAAAATCGAATTGTCGGTCGCCAAGCCTCTGACGATATAAGCTTTCTTCTCGTCATCCCAGGTCCACTCGCACTTTGTCTCGTCAAAAAGTTCCTTGATTTCATCGATGGTAGGTGTACGCCATTTCGTGCCCCAGTTCACGGTTGCCGGATCGTCTTCGGGCTGAAGGGTCAGGAGACCATCGCCGTCAAAGGCGATACCCTGGTACCTGGTCATACCATATTTGGGCGCGGCTTTGCTGTTATAGACGCCCCACAGGTAGTCGCCTTCCTTCGACCATCCGTAGTTTTCTTTCTCCTGTGTCTCGCCCCATGCGAAGTATGAGCCGTATTCTTCGGGGGACGTGGCGCCGACGTTGTATGACGCCCATTTGACGCTGAGTCCAAGATCCACGGCCTCGCAGCCGCCGGAAAAGTCAGTTGTACCTTCAGGGCCCTTCGGATTCTTGTCGCAAGAGGCGAGTCCGCCGGCTACGGCGAGGAAGGCCATAATTTTCCAAATGTTTCTCATTATTTCTGTTTAGCTTTATATACACTTAATATTCCGTGACGGCACGGACCGAAGGGCCGAAGCAGCGGTAGCCGCCGTACCAGTCGCGGCTGTCCGAAGAGAAGGCGAAGTAGTACGCGTGGCTCGGGTTCGACTCGTGCACTGACGATGACCAGTAGTAGCCGAGCGTGCCGGCATTTTTGAGATCAATGGAACGATAGCCCGCCGCAGGCAGGAATATGGTATTGCCGGTCGCCAAGCCCCTGACGAAATAACCTTTCTTCTCGTCATCCCAGGTCCACTCGCACTTCGTCTCATCAAGGAGTTCCTTGATTTCATCAATGGTTGGTGTGCGCCATTTAGTGCCCCAGTTCACGGCTGCAGGATCGTCTCCCGGCTGAAGGGCCTTGAGGCCGTCCCCACTTTCGACATCGATGGTATACTTGGTCATACCATAATTAGGTTTGTCATAGATGTCAAAGATGCCCCACTTGTAGTCACCCTCCTTCAACCAGTTATAGTTGGTTTTCTGCGTTGTCTCGCCCCAGGCGAAGTAAGAGCCGTATTCCTCAGGTGCGGTAGCGCCTACATTCTGTGATGCCCATTTCAGGGTTTTGCCACCTTTTGTTTTAAGCCCCAGGTCAATTGCCTCGGCACCTCCGGTAGGGTCGGCGATCAGGGTAAGGGTCTTCTCGAATTTCAGATTCCCGTCATCGTAGATGACTCGTACGGCCCCCTTCTGCCCGGGAGCGGTTTCTTTTTTCACACCAAATCCATACGCCCAGCCTTCAAGCCCGTAATTTTCTGCAGAAAAGCCTGCATAGAAAAAGTAAGTGTTGGAATCGTCGATGAACTCGAATGTGATATAATACCTTTCACCGTCCACAGGGAGCAACTTTGTCCCGTCAAAAGCGACAAAAGCCGGCTCACAGGAGTTGTCGTACGCGCATATATATTCGTCGCCTATCGGAGTCAGGTCAACGGCATTTGCAAAATAGCATTTTTCGCTGGGATCTGCAGGACCTTCAGGTTCCTTGTTGCATGCAGCGAGCCCGCCGGCAAGGGCAAGGATTGCCATAAGTTTGAAAATGTTTCTCATTATTTCTGTTTAGCTTTATATACACTTAATATTCCGTTACGGCACGGACTGGACAGCCGGATTTGCGCGTCCCGTCTGAACAGCTTTTGAAGCCATAACCGTAGGTGCAGACGTACATGTAGCGTGGTTTTGACTCGTCTACTGACGAAGACACAATATAGCCTTTACTTCCGACAGTGGAACCGGAGCTACCGCCCGACAAAGGCAGGAAAATCGAATTGCCGGTCTTTCCTCTGACAATATAGCCTTTCCTGTCATCATCCCAGATCCACTCGCATTTCATCTCGTCAAGCAGTTCCTTGATTTCCGTGCGGGTAGGTGTGCGCCATTTGGTGCCCCAGTTAGCGGTTGCAGCGTCGTCTTCGGGCAACAGGGTTATCAGACCGTCTCCGCCTTCGACGTAGCCTGTGTACTTGGTCATGCCGTATTTGGGAGGGGCACTCTCGTCATAGATGCCCCACTTGTAATCGCCCTCCTTTGACCAGTCATAGCTGGACTTCTCCACCGTTTCGCCATAAGCGAAGTATGAGCCGTATTCCTCGGGAGACGTGGCGCCGACGTTGTATGATGCCCATTTTACGCTCAAACCAAGGTCGACGGCTTCGCAGCCGAACGAGTAGTCTGTTGGGGATTCCGTGGCAAAGGACTTCACATTGCCGTATTCGGAAATCCCGGAGGAGTATTTGACATATGTCGTGTAATAGTATGTGGTCGAAGGAGTCAGTCCGTCAATGGCGAGGCTGAAACTGTGGTCAGATTCGAGTTCGGAGACTTTGATTGTGGTCCCGTTTTCTGCCGAGGGATTTGCGTCTTCGGAATAGATGAAGCCGAAGATGACGTTTGACAGCTGCTCGGAGGGGAGGCTGACCTTACCGTGCAGGATAGCAGAAGTTAAAGTAATGTCTGTCGCATCGAGTGTAGT
This sequence comes from Bacteroidales bacterium, assembly GCA_024398155.1. Lineage (GTDB taxonomy): Bacteria > Bacteroidota > Bacteroidia > Bacteroidales > UBA932 > Cryptobacteroides. The sequence continues at coordinate 4,887 of JAKSJS010000043.1, forward strand.
GACGGCGGATTTTATCTCGGGCTCCTTGTCGCAGGCGGCAAGTCCGCCGGCAAGGGCGAGGACAGACATAAGTCTGAAAATGATTTTCATATGATTACTAGAAGTAGTAGTTGAATGAAAGGTTTACACCGAAATTACTGAGGCCATAAGTGAAGGCCTTGCTGCCGTCGCTCACGAGCTTGTTGTAGGTGAGGACGGTCATCGTGTTGGCCGAATAGCCCTGGTACTGGCCCCAGGTCTGGCTCTGCCAGGTGAAGGCCACGGGAAGGAGCGCGACTTCGGCGCCGACGGAGATCTTCTCCGCGAGGAAGTACTCGAGGCCCGCATTGATGATGAGGCCTAACTGCTGGATCGTGCCGATTTCATTCCTCCTGTAGGGACGCGCGTAGGCGATGCCGAGTTTCGGATCGGTGTACCGGTTCATCTCGCCGGACCCCATCAGCGTAAGGGCCATTGACGAGGGCTTGAAGCCGTTATAGGTCTCGAAGTCGTTTCCGTATTTGAAGTTGAGCGTGCCCCAGGCTATCGTGTAGGAAAGGTCCGCACCGACAGAGAACTTGAGGTTGCCCTTGCCGAGAAGCTTCTGAAGACCCGCCGTGAGGCTTGCGCTGCCGAGGTTGCCGAGGATGTTGTCGGAGACCACGGCCTCCGAGGCGGAGTCCAAAGCCTTTGCATAGTCGTCCGCTACGTATTCGGTGTAGTCGATATGGCTGCCGCCGAAGCCCAGAGTGGCCTTGAACGCAAGGGAGCTCGAGAGCATGTTCTTGACCTTGATGGAGATAAGGGACTGGCTGGGGATGTACATCTGGGAAGGATTACCGAAGTACGTTCCGAGGAAGTCGCCGACGAATTCCCCCTTCGAGGGCTGATACTTCATTCCGCCGGCCGCGACAGGGTTGATGTTCACTCCTATCGCCCAATCACCCGCCGAGGGCGAGTTGTCCTTCTTCTCTTCCGCTAACGAAACCGAGGCGGCTAGAAAGAGAACGGATATGACGGTAATTATCTTTTTCATAGGCTTGTTACTTTGTTGCGTCAATCGTTATCGTTGCATAGAATTTATTGGTCGAGTTCAGCGAGGCATTGGCTGACCCATAGCAGTTGACGCCGGCGACGGTGGCGAGCAATTGGGCATTGACGCTGACGCCCTTCGAACCGCAACCGATTTCAAGAAGAAGCGTACCGGTCGAGTTCGTCGTACGTTTGATGGTATAAGTCCGGCTCGAGGTGAGGTCCGTGATGTCGAATACAACCTCGGTGTTGGGCGTAGGAACTCCGTTGGCCTTTGCGGTTACCATACAGGTGGCGGTGAAGGGATAGGCTTCGCCTGTGATCTCCGAAGGCTCGAGCCTTGCGCAGGAGCTTGCGGAAACGGCAGTAACGGCAAGTGCCGCAATAGAAATGAATAAAAGGAAACGTTTCATGATGATTATGTGTTGTTAAAATATTATTTGATCAGAATGGTGGCGGGCTACTTGAGATTGATCTTGACGACGTAGTCAAGCTTGCTTCCGTTCGTCGCCGGGTCGACGATGTGGAATTCGTAAACTTTCTTGGCGGAGTCCCTTGTGAATGTGAACCACCTGTCATTGAAGGATTCCCAATTTATTTCCGAATCCTGGACACAATTCAGATTGATATAGCCCGGGTCGTTGCAATCAATCCTGTAACTCGTTGGCCTATCATACGACGAGGAGAGATTGGCGGCGAAACAGCACCTCAGTGAGGAATTATCCGTCGGGCTGGGGAGGGCGATGGGCGCGCCGCCACTTGTTCCGGTCGAGTAGACATCGCCGGACGGGGAGAGAAGGCTCACCGAGCCGAACACGCCTTTGACCTGGAGGGTCGCCTTGCTGCCGTTCGGAGCTGTTACCGTGACGGAACCCGAAGTTTCCGACGCGCTCAGGCCGAAATCCACCTGGGTCCCTATCGCATAACTGACGCCGGCGGGAAAGATCTTCTCATTGGTGTAGACTGCCGTGCCGCGGTTGCCATCCGCGTCCTTGGGGATGGGAAGGCCGTCCTCCGCGCCGACATAGAAAAACCTGGCCCATCCTCCACGGAGAACGTCGATGGAACTTATAGGATCGCTCAGTTCTATATAATCACCGGTGCCACCACCCATATTCCTGTAGAAACAGATCTTGTAGTCTTCCGGCAGGTTCCTCTTTTCTGTTACGGTAACATTGCAATAATCCGTTGCCGACCCGCAGCTCACCGTTATCTTCGCCTCGCCTTCGCCGACGGCCTGGACAAGCCCGTCGGTGCATGTGGCGACGGAAGGGTCCGAGGAACTCCATGTCATCGGCAGGAAGATTTCACTGCCGCTAATTAATTCCGCCTCCAATTGTTTCGTATCACCGACCTCGAGAGTTATGTTCCTGTTGGAGTTGAGCACTACCGAATAGCTTGCAACGGTTATATGGATGTCGTCACAGACGTCCACGACACCGTCATCGGTGCTGCCTTTGTAGCCGTGGGCAGTCAGCAACGCCTCGGCAATACTCGGAGTCGTCTCGTCCGCGGAAACCGTCACCGTGTTGCCGGATACGCTGAAATTGAAATGGTCGTTATAGGGATAGCCCGGGGAAAAGCCCCAGGTAAGCATATCAGCACTCGCATAATCCGGGTCGAAATCAGTTACCTTGAAAGTGGACGAGAAGCCGGGAACCACGCAGATCTCATGGGTGTCGAACTTGAAACCCATGACATCCGTCGGAATGACAACAACCTCAACGGACCTTTGGGTCGCACCCAGCTTGCCGGTAACCGTACAGGTGCCGGGGGCAACGCCGTAAATATATGAATTGAACACACTGACGACAGTCGGGTCGGAGGACGTCCAGGCGCATTGTTTCTCGGTATCGGTGCCGATAAGATGATATTCGCCGACATGGATCGTAAGGACTCCGCCCATCATTGAAGAATCAGTGATCTCGAACTTCTGACAGCCGGATGCCGATGTTATCACCGCAACAATGGCCGTAATAATTTTGACGAAATTTTTCATTATTGTTTATTTTTCTGTTTTCCATTTTCCAATATGCAAAGTTCGGGTATGTTCCGCATCGAAAAAATGACGTATACTACTCATTCTTTATTCGGTGCAATTGAGTATTAATACTCATTTTTAATGCGGCGTGCTTGTGATTGGTGATGTTCTCCGGGAAATAGGTGTAACTTTATCTTCAATATGAAAAAATATATCATCATACTGTCTCTTCTAGTATTTGCGTCTCTGCGCTTCCCGGCTTGGTCAGCAGGCGGGGAGGCAGTTGTTGATGAGGCGGCATTGAAGGAGGCCGAAGCTTCCGGTGATGTACGTGAGACCATCAAGCAGCTTGTGATATGCGGTAACGCGTGGTTCGACGCCGGAGATACGGACAAGGCCCGCGATTACTGCTGCAGGGCTTTTTCTCTGATGAAGGATTCCTCGGATGCATCCCTAATTGAGACCAGTTTCACCATCTCCAACTCCCTGTTCACCATAGCCAGGATATACCGAAAGAACAACAATCCTGACAAGGCGCTGGAATACCTTGAGCGAAGCATCAAATTTGAACAAGCCCTCAGCCGCTCGCATATGATCAGCAGACGGTATGAGGAGAAAATCGAGATTTTGATAGACGAGCACCGTTACGATGAAGCCATGGCGGCTGTCCAGGAATTAAGGGACGACGCCGCTCTCCGTCGGAATAGCCAGCACTATATCTCCAAGTCCTACTATCTGGAAGGTCTTTGCAGAGAAGTTCTCGGAGATACTGCAGGAGCGGAGGCTTCAATAGAGAAAGCTGTTGAATGGGCCGACAAGATATACTACAATTCAAACCACGTTGACCTTCCTGTTTTCCTTAACAAACTGGCCCGGTACAGCATTGCAAAGGGTGACACGGTTGCAGCGACCGGCTATTACAGACGCGCCATGGGCATCATCGATTCCTTCGGGAACAAGGTCCTCAATCAGGATGTATGCAACGGTCTGGCGGATATCTATGCCGAATCCGACCCGCAGCTGAGCGCGGAATATCGTCATAAAGCGCAGAAATATGATTATCTGCCCGAACTGGAGAACCTGGCCTCGAAGATTGCCATCGACAGCATTGACTTCCCGTGACGCGAGCGTGAACAGATTATCAGAAACCAGAGACTGAAGGTCATCGCGTTCGGCAGCTGCGCTGTTCTGCTGCTTCTCGTCCTCCTGTTGCTACTGCAGCGTAACCGCACTTTACACAACCTTTCCGAAGCAAGAAAGGCACAGAACGAATTCCTGATGCAGAGCCTCCAACGGAAGAACAAACTGCTGGAGTTGGCTCAAGGCGTCCAGGACGAGAGGATCAGCAAGGAAATGAAGGATATTGCCGACCAGATGGGAGACGATGCGAAACTCACAAAACGTGAACTGGAGATTGCTACGCTGATCAGGGATGGACTTCAGAACAAAGAGATAGCGGAAAAACTGTGCCTGAGTGTGCGCACCGTGGAGAATCACAGACGCTCGCTTTACCAGAAACTCTGCGTGGGCAACTCCGCAGAGCTCATAAAGAGCCTCGGGAAATATCTATCTTAATTTACGCGGAAGAATACGGCGCTACAGTCCGAGGGCGGAGCGCAGTTCGGCGGGGGTATGGGCGAGGGTGTCGGCCTCGAGGAGGGCGGACTCGTCGCGATAACCCCATGTCACGGCGACGCTGCGGATATGGCCGTTCAGGGCGGTCTTGATGTCGGAACCGGAGTCTCCGACCATGACTGCCTTTTCGCGGGCGACGCCGGCCTTGTCGAGGATGTACTCGACGACGGCGGCGTCAGGCTTCAGCGGGAACCTTTCGCAGTTGCCCAAGATTGCGACGAAATCTATCGAGGGGAAGAATTTCCTTATCAGTATCTCTGTGCCTTTCTGGTATTTGTTGGAGGCGACGGCGAGCTTCACGCCCTTGGCGCTGAGATCGTCCATAATCTCCACGATTCCGGGATAGGGGACTGTCGTGTCGGCAATATGGGCCTCATAGTAGGACTTGAAGTCCACTAGGGCTTCGTCAATCAGCCTGTCGTCGGTGCGGAGTTCCTCCGGAAGGGCCCGGGTCACGAGATTCCTTATGCCGTGACCGACCATCCTTACGTATTCCTGGGTAGTGTGGCGGGGGAGGCCACGGACCTTGAGGGCGTGGTCCACAGCCCCTCCGAGGTCCTCGGCCGTATAGAGCAGAGTGCCGTCCAGGTCGAATATTGCGAGTCCTGTATCCATTCCAATTACAAAGTTACGCCATTTTGACTATATTTGTCTGGTGTAAACGGAAATAATCAAAATCAATCGATATGAAAAAATCCTTATCAATCCTTTTCCTTGCCTCTGTTGCCCTCCTTTCCTGCAACACTCCCGCCAAGGACAACACCCTTACCCGTGCCGAGATCCGCGACGGATGGACCCTCCTCTTCGACGGCGAGGACCTCTCCCAGTGGAAAGACTTCAACGGAACTGAACTTACAAACGGATGGTCAGTCGTGGACGGCTGCATCCAGGCGCCCGGCGACGGCTCCGACGGCTCCGGCTATATCGTAACCAAGAAATCGTATGCCGACTTCGTCCTCTCATGGGACTGGAAGCTCAGCTACGGCGGCAACAGCGGCATGCTCTATCATGTAGTGGAGAATCCCTATTTCGCCGTTCCCTACGTTACCGGCCCCGAATATCAGCTTATCGACAATGAGGGCTGGGAGGATGTAAACGCTCCCGCCAAACTCGAGGAATGGCAGAAAGTCGGCGTGGACTACGCCATGCATCTTCCCGACTACTCGAAGATGAAGCTCAATCCCCAGGGCGAGTGGAACAACTCCATGATCGTGTTCGACAACGGCCATGTGGAGCACTGGCTCAACGGTGAGAAGATCCTCGAGTTCGAGGCCTGGACCGACGAGTGGTTCGAGCTCAAGGGAGCCGGCAAATGGGCCGGTGCTCCCGAGTACGGCATCGCCCGCGAGGGCCTCATCTGCCTCCAGGACCATGGCAATCCCGCTTCCTTCAAGAACCTCAAGATCAAGGAACTCCCTCATAAAGGCGGCCAGAAGGACGTCCTCTTCAATGGCAAGGACCTTACCGGTTGGGAGCCTTTCGGCGACCTCAACTGCTACGTCGACGCTGAAGGCAATCTCGTAACCGAGAACGGCGCCAACAAGGAGTACGGCTACCTCTGCACCCGCAAGTACTACAAGGACTTCGACCTTACCGTCGAGTTCTTCGAGGCCTCCAACGGCAACTCCGGCCTGTTCTTCCATTCCTTCATCAAGGACTACAACACCGTATGCGGATGGCAGTGCGAAGTCGCTCCCAAGGGATTCGATACGGGCGGAATCTATGAGTCCTACGGCCGTGGATGGCTTGTCCAGATCCCCGATGAGAAAGAGGAGATCCTCAAGGAGAATGAGTGGAACACCCTCCGCCTCCGTGTAGAGGGCGGCCACGTCCAGACCTGGCTCAACGGCGAGCCTATGATCGACATCGATGATGAGCTCATCGGCTCGACCCACGGCCGTCTCATGCTCCAGATGCACGATGGAAACGACATCAAGGTGCTCTGGCGCAATTTCGACATCGTCGAGCTCTAGCACTTCTTTAGTCTTATTGGTATTGTATTGAATTATGTTATTGAAAATATTGCTTTTAGTCCTCTTCTTTGCGGTGATGATCGGAGTAGGACTCTATTGCCGCAAGACCGCGACCAGTGTCCAGGGATTCGTCCTCGGAGGCCGTAAGGTCGGCTCGTGGCTTACTGCCTTCGCCTTTGGAACCTCATATTTCTCGGCTGTAATCTTCGTCGGCTATGCCGGCCAGTTCGGCTGGAAGTACGGTATGGCCGCGACATGGATAGGTATCGGCAACGCCCTTGTCGGCTCCCTCCTCGCGTGGAGGGTCCTCGGCAGAAGGACAAGGCTCATGACCCAGCGCCTCTCCAGCGCGACTATGCCGGATTTCTTCGGCAAGAGGTTCTCCTCGAACGCCCTGAAGGTTATTTCCTCCATCATAATCTTCATCTTCCTCATCCCTTATACCGCGTCCCTCTACAACGGCCTTTCCCGCCTGTTCGGCATGGCCTTCGGCATAGACTACGCGTGGTGCGTCATAGGAATGGCGGTTCTGACCGGCATATATGTGCTTGTCGGAGGATATATGGCAACGGCAGTCAATGATTTCATCCAGGGCCTCATCATGCTCGTCGGAATAGCTGCGGTAGTCGTATGCGTCATGAACGGCAACGGAGGCTTCAGCGCGGCGGTCGCGAGCCTGTCGCAGGTCCCCTGCGAGACGGCTCCGGACCTCTCCGGCGCGTTCGTCTCCTTCTTCGGCCCCGAGCCCCTCTTCCTGCTTGGTGTCGTGCTCCTTACCTCTCTCGGTACATGGGGACTTCCCCAGATGGTAGGCAAGTTCTACGCTATCCGTGACGAGGACGCCATCCGCAAGGGAACGGTGATATCGACCCTCTTCGCCTTCATCGTCGCCGGCGGACGCTATTCCCTCGGCGGCTTCGGACGTCTCCATTCGGGCGTCATCGAGTACACTGCTTCCGGCAAGCCCGTATTCGATAGCATCATCCCCTCGATGCTCGCGACCCTTCCCGACCTCATGATCGGCATCGTCATAATACTCGTGCTTTCCGCATCGATGTCCACGCTCTCGTCGCTTGTCCTCACTTCCGGATCGACGCTCACGCTCGACATCATAGTCCCTTATTCAAGACGTGAGATGGGCGAGAAGGCAAAGATCAACGTGATACGTCTTCTGATCCTCTTCTTCATCGCAGTATCCTCTGTCCTCGCCATCATCCAGGCCAGGAGCAGCGTGACGTTCATAGCCCAGCTCATGGGTATCTCATGGGGAGCTCTCGCCGGAGCCTTCCTTGCGCCTTTCCTCTGGGGGCTCTATTGGAAGAGAACCACTCCGGCCGCTGTGCTCGTAAGCTTCATCGTAGGCGTCGGCATAATGTGCGGCTCGATGTTCTGCACCTTTACAGGCCGCGTATTCCTCTGCCCCTTCTTCAGCTCTCCGATCAATGCCGGAGTGCTTGCGATGGTGGCCGGACTCGTAATCGTTCCCCTCGTCAGCCTTGTGACCAAGGTCCGCGAGCCGGAGAAGGTCTCCGCCATGTTCGAGTGCTACAACAACAAGGTTACCGTCCGCGCTACGGACGCCCTTGCCTCTGCTGAAACTGTTTCGGAGTAGTATTTTTCTCCATTTTGTGATTTTTGCCGAAGTTTTTGTGCTTTTCTCCCATGAACGGAGAAAAATACATGTAACTTCGGCATTGTGAATCATATACTTGAACGACTTCTCATAACGGCATTCCTGGTCTGCCTTTCTGTCACGTCTTCGTATGCGGAGCCGCACACGACCTTGTTTGTTGCCGGAAGGGCGTGCTTCGACGCCGGGCGGCTCGGCGAGTCCGCAAAGATTCTGATCAAATTCC
>JAKSJS010000044.1 GCA_024398155.1 Bacteroidales bacterium
GCAGATAAATATGCAGAAATATGCAAAATTTATTACTTAGCCAAAATTTGACTCCGGGTATGGTGATTTTAAATTAATTTTTTTTAATTTTGTTTGTTTGTAACTCGAAATACGTATGAAAGTACTCAAATTCGGCGGCTCGTCCGTCGGCTCTCCGAAGCCTCTTGAAAATGTAAGGAAGATTGCCTTGTCCTATGGGGACGAGGGTGTTGTGATCGTCGTCTCCGCTCTCGGCGGAATGACAGACCTGCTGCTCTCCATCTCCGCAATGGCGGAAAAGGGTGACCTCGGCTACAAAGCCGGATTTGAGGAGATACGGGACCGCCATATCTCTCTCGTGGAGACGTTGATGCCCGGCTGCGAAGAGCTCCTTTCTACGGTAAATGCGCTTCTTGACGAGCTCAGGAGCCTTTATGAAGGTGTATATACCCTCAAGGTCCTGCCCTCGAAGACACGCAACGAGATCGTGAGCTTCGGCGAGCGTATCTCGTCCCATATCGTCGCCGCGATGATAGACGGCGCCGTCAGATATGACGCGCTTGAATTTATACGTACCGAGGTGCTCGGCGGCAAGACCATGCTCTGCGGTGCGCTGACCGAGGAGCTCGTGAGGGCCGCGCTCGGCGAGGTCGCCGCGCGCCATGAAATCGCAATCGTGCCGGGATTCATAGCCCGTGACGCCTCGTCCCTCGAGATCACGACCCTCGGCCGCGGCGGTTCGGACTACACCGCCTCGATAATCGCCGCCGCCCTCGATGCCGAAAGCCTCGAGATATGGACTGACGTCGACGGCTTCATGACGGCTGACCCCCGCATAATAAATACCTCATATGTAATAGACGAGCTGAGCTTTGCCGAGGCGATGGAGCTTTGCAACTTCGGAGCTAAAGTGATCTATCCGCCCGCACTCTACCCTGTCTGCCCCAAGGATATCCCCGTCTGGATCAAGAATACGTTCAATCCCGCCGCCCGCGGCACCGTAATCCGTCAGAAACCCTCGGCCCAGGCCCGTCCCGTGACGGGTATCTCGTCGATCGGAGACTCCTGTGTCCTGACGGTCTCCGGCGCTTCGATGGCCGGTATAGTCGGCGTCAACAGCCGCATCTTCTCCGCCCTGGCGCGCGAGAACATATCCGTATTCCTCGTCTCCCAGTCTTCGTCCGAGACCCATATTTCTCTCGGAATCAATGCCGTTGACGCCGCCCGCGCCTGCTCTATCCTCGACCGCGAGTTCGCGCGTGAGATAGAAGAAGGCTCGATGGCTCCCGTCCAGCTGATGAAGGACCTTGCGACCGTCGCCATAGTCGGCGAGAAGATGAAGAGCAATCCCGGAATAGCCGGAAAGCTCTTCAGCGTGCTCGGCCGCAACGGCATCTCGATAATCGCCTGTGCCCAGGGCACCGAGGAGCGCAACATCTCCTTCGTCGTCGAGAAACGCCACCTGAGGAAGTCACTGAACGTTATCCACGACAGTTTCTTCCTCTCCGTATACCAGGAGCTCAACCTCTTCATCTGCGGAATAGGAACCGTCGGAGGCAATCTCCTCGAGCAGATAGCCTCCCAGAAGGACAAACTCATGAAGGAGCACAACCTCAAGCTCAATGTCGTCGGCATAGCCCGCAGCACGAAAGGCATCTTCTCTCGTGACGGACTCGATGTGGCGAACTACAAGGAGGCGCTTGCATGCGGCGAGGACCTCGACCTCGGGAAGCTCCGCGACGAGGTCATCGGCATGAACATCTTCAATTCCGTATTCGTAGACTGTACGGCGAGCGCCGAAGTCGCGACCCTCTACCACGATTTCTTCGAGCATGGTATCTCGGTCGTTGCGGCGAACAAGGTTGCCGCCTCCTCCGACTTCGACAACTATTACGAGCTCAAGTCGCTCGCACGCCGCCGCAACGTCAAGTTCCTCTTCGAGACCAATGTCGGCGCCGGCCTTCCTATAATCAACACGATCAACGCCCTCCGCCAGAGCGGAGACAAAATACTTAGAATAGAAGCAGTTCTCTCCGGAACCTTAAACTTCATCTTCAATACAATCTCAGCCGACATCCCCTTCAGCGAGACTGTCCGCATGGCCAAGGAGCAGGGCTTCTCCGAGCCCGATCCACGTATCGACCTCAGCGGCAAGGACGTGATCCGCAAGCTCGTCATCCTCGCCCGTGAAGCCGGCTACAAGGTCAATCAGGAGGACGTCGAGGCCGACCTCTTCATCCCCGCTTCCTTCTTCGACTGCTCGATGGAGGAGTTCTGGGAGAAGCTGCCTTCGCTTGACGCCGACTTCGAGGCGCGCCGCCGCGGCCTCGAGTCCGGGAACAAGCACTGGCGCTTCGTCGCCAAGATGGAGAACGGCAATAAATCAGTATCCCTGCGCGAGTTCGACAGGAACCACTCCTTCTACAGCCTCGAAGGTTCCAACAACATAATCCTCCTCACTACCGAGAGGTATAACAAGCACCCTATGCTTATCCAGGGCTACGGCGCCGGTGCCGGCGTAACGGCCGCAGGCGTCTTCGCCGACATAATGTCAATCGCTAACATTTAGGTTACTTATGAAGAAAGTCAAGGTATTTGCTCCCGCATCTATTGCGAATATGGGTTGCGGGTTCGACATAATAGGATTCACTCTCGACGAGGTCGGAGACGTCCTCGAAATGAGCGTCGAGGATGGTGACGGGATAGAAATCACCAACGACACCCCTGTTCCTCTCCCTATCGACGTCGAGAAGAACGTCATCACTCCTGTCGTAAGGAAGTTCCTCGACATAATGGACCGCAAGGCCCTTGTAAAGGTCCATATCCTCCAGAAAATCTACCCCGGTTCCGGCATAGGATCCTCTTCCGCTTCCTCCGCCGCTGCCGCGTACGGCATGAACGCACTCTTCGGCTATCCCCTCTCGGATGAGGAGCTGGTCGAATGCGCTATGGATGGAGAGAACCTCGCTTCCGGCGGATACCATGCCGACAATGCGGCCCCGGCCGTAATGGGCGGCATAGTCCTTATACGCGGCTACGAGCCCCTTGACCTTATAAAGCTCCCTGTTCCCGGCAACTTCTACTGTGCAGTCATCCATCCCAAGATAGTCGTTTCGACCAAACAGGCCCGTGAGATACTCCCCAAGGAGGTTCCTCTCCATGATGCAATACGCCAGTGGGGCAACGTCGGCGGCCTTGTCGCCGGCCTTTATTCTGGCGACATATCCCTTGTCGGCCGTGCGATGAAGGATGTCGTTGCCGAGCCGTATAGGAAGCAGTTCATCCCCGGCTTCGACGAGCTCCGCGAGAAGCTCCTCGGTGCGGGAGCCCTGGCGATGAACATCGCCGGCTCCGGCCCCTCGGTCTTCGCCCTCGCCGACCGTTTCGGCGTCGCCTCACGACTCGGAAAGATTATGAAAGACCATTTCTCTTCCCGCGGGATCGATTTTGAATCGTTTGTAGTAAAGGTTTCAAACAATGGAGCCAAAGTATTGGAGGAAGATTAATTATGCTATACTATTCCACTAATGGTTCGGCGCCTGTCGCCTCCCTCGAAAAGGCCGTTGTAAAAGGCCTTGCCGAGGACCGCGGACTCTACATGCCCGAGAGGATACCTGTTCTCCCCTCCTCCTTCTTCGACAATATCGCTTCAATGAGTTTCCAGGAGATTGCCTTCGAGGTGGCCTCGGCCTTCTTCGGAGAGGATGTCCCGGCTGATGACCTGAAGCGTATCGTATATGACACATTGAGCTTCGACTGCCCTGTCGTCGAAGTCGAGCCCGGGATATGGTCGCTCGAGCTCTTCCACGGGCCGACTCTTGCCTTCAAGGACGTAGGCGGACGCTTCATGGCCCGTCTTCTCCAGCACTTTACAACCCCCGGAGAGCCTCTGAATGTTCTCGTCGCGACCTCCGGAGACACCGGAAGCGCTGTCGCCAACGGCTTCCTTGGAGTTGACGGCATAAACGTCTACGTGCTTTATCCTAAAGGGAAGGTCAGTCCTGTCCAGGAATGCCAGTTCACCACTTTGGGACGTAACATAACAGCCCTTGAGATTGACGGCGTCTTCGACGACTGCCAGGCTCTGGTGAAGAACGCCTTCATGGACAAAGAACTTAATGCAAAGCTCAAACTAACCTCGGCTAACTCTATTAATGTCGCCCGTTTCCTTCCCCAGTCGTTCTACTATTTCTGGGCCTATGCCCAGATGAAGAAACGCGGTCTTGCTGACGAGCTTGTCGTATGTGTTCCCTCCGGCAACTTCGGCAATATATGTTCGGCCCTGTTCGCCAAAAGGATGGGACTCCCGATAAAGAGATTCATCGCCTCCAACAACTCCAACAGAGTTTTCTTCGACTTCCTGGGCTCCGGAGTCTACTCTCCCCGGCCCTCCGTCCAGACTATCGCGAACGCGATGGACGTCGGCGACCCGTCGAACTTCGCGCGCATATGGGATATGTATGGTAAATCGGTCGACAGAATACGTGAGGACATCAGCGGAGCGACCTACTCCGACGGCGAGATACGCGAGAGCCTGAAAGATATCCACAAGAGGACAGGCTATCTTTGCGACCCTCATGGCGCTTGCGCGGCGCGAGCCCTCTACGAGGGTCTGCGCCCCGGCGAGACGGGCGTCTTCTGCGAGACCGCCCATCCCGCAAAGTTCAAGGATACCGTCGAGAACATCATCGGCACGACTGTTGCCCTTCCGGAACGCCTGGAAGCTTTTACAAGGGGCAAGAAAGTCTCCGTAGAGCTTCCTAAAGACTACGAACCCTTCAGAAATTACCTTTTAAGCACTATATAATGAAGAAAATATTTCTGTTACTTACACTCAGTATCTGTTCATTAAGTTTATTTGCTGGTATTCCCTTCTCCCATAGGATGAATATCCCCGATGTGGAAGGATACTATACTCTTAAATGTGATTTCCATATACATACAGTCTTCTCAGACGGTAAGGTATGGCCCGAAGAAAGGGTCATCGAAGCCGCTTACGAGGGTCTTGACGCAATAGCGATAACCGACCACATCACCAAGAACATCGGATGGGGTCGAACCGAATTCTTCGGCCCCGACCAGGATGCCGGTGTCAACTTCGCCAAGGGTGAAGGCGAGCGCCAGGGCGTCATAGTTATCCGTGGCGGCGAGATCACCCGCAAGATGGATCCGGGCCATTGGAACACGATTTTCCTTGACTCTGTAAACGACATGCAGGTAAATGACGAGAACGGTCAGTTCGCCGAGGCACGCCGCCAGAACGCCTTCATCTACTGGAACCACCCCGACTGGCAGGACCAGGCCCCCAACGTTACCGAGTGGCATGCGCGCCAGCAGGAGCTCTACGACCAGGGTTACATGATGGGTATAGAGATCTTCAACCAGAACATCTGTCCCGAGGCTTTCCAGTGGGCGATAGAGAAGGACCTTACCATGATGTGCGGCACTGACGCCCACCAGCCTATGTACATGTATGTAGACTTCGAGAACGGTTACCAGAGACCAGTCACCCTCGTTTTCGCCGAAGAGAAGACCGAGGAGTCAATCCACGAAGCACTTCTTGCCAAGAGGACTGCCGTCTACGCTGACAAGCAGGTATGGGGCCGCGAAGAAGTTCTCGCCCCCCTTGCCGAAGCAATTATCGACGTGAAGTATGAGCCCGTGAACGAGAAGGCCTGCAAGGTATGGCTTACGAACAATTCCTCGATTCCCCTCCACTTCCTCAAAGCCCCGGGGTCCGAGCAGATACGCTACATCCGCGACTTTGACCTCCATCCCGGAGAGTGCTGGGACTTCTACCTTATCTGTATCGACGGAGACAACCTCTACAGGGACAACGGTGAGGCTTTCATGTGTCTGGAACTCGAGAACTTCCACACCTCCCCCACCTCCAACCTCAAGATCGCTATTCCCCTGAAATAGCCCTCAAGTTAACTGCTTGTTACAGAACTATTTAACGCATACCGTCGCCGAATTTTTCGGCGACGGTATGCGTTAAATGGCTGAGTATAAGGGCGTTAACCTATTTATTGGACCAGGCGTGCTTGAAGAGCTCTTCGGTGGCGAGGGAAATCTTCGTCACTGAGAACTCCGAGCCTTTAGGATAGATGTAGTAGGTGTCGTTCAGGGTCGATAGATCAATGCAGTCCCTGTTCTCGACCTTGTAGTTGTACTCGATATGGACCGAGTAGATCGACGAAGTCGGGATATTGAGAGTCCATCCGCCGCCTTTCCAGTTGCCTTCGAGATGAAACCCGTCGGCATTATGGACCAGCCGTCCTTCACCTACATTCACGAAACCCATTGAGTTGGGAAGGGATTTTATCTTGCAGGGAACGTCAAGTGAATATGTCCCGTCGATTACCTCCTTCTTGACGCATTCCCTCTGCCACTCGTACCATGAGGGGATATGGGTGAAGTAGCTCTCCCCTTCCAGGGCTCTGAGTTCTCCGTATTCGCTCATCTCCCATTCATGACAGCACTTGCCGCAAGTGAGGATAGTTCCTTTGGTGGTCATCCTGTATTCCGCACCGCAGTGAGGGCATTTGTAGAGGACGTGCTCGAGGCCTTCGGCTCTCTTGGCGCTCTTGACGCGAACGTGGTTTTCCTTCTGCCACTTGTAGTCGTCGTATTCGAACTCTTTATTGAGGAGATCGTTTATTTCGGCGACGCGGGCAGGATGGCATTGGTGCCGCAGAGCGAGTAACGGGCCTCGGGATAGAAGGCGACAACCTTGCCGCGGTCGAGGACCTTGCGCATGTGGCGTATGATGGATATGTCGTTAGTGAACTTGCGTTTTCCTATGCATCCGACTCCGCGCATCAGCCACTCACGGCCTATGAATCCGTCGACGGCGACGATATAGTACGCCTGGTGAGGCCATGTGGCAACGGTCGCCACCATGAAGTCATAGAAGGCATTGTGGCTGCAAAGGAGGATGTAGGGGTTCTTGACATTCTCCATTCCTATCTTCTTTATATGGCTTCTGTGCATCCAGAACACAGGGAAGGAAATAAGCCACACGATAGGCCTCAGGTACCATTTTACCGGGATCGGATCCTTGAGAAGATCGAATCTCCTTGCTTCAGGGATGGGGATATACTCGGACATTAGAGTTCGGTTATTAGTAATACGTTTTACAAATATATAGGTAAATTATCAAAATCAATGTGTCCTCCCCACAAAAATCGTGTAGGGAGGTTTAGAAATTACCACTGACAGTCCAGTAATGTGTCGCTCATGCCGGTGAGTGAAGCAGCCCCTCCTGCTCACGGCGGGGGTATTTTACCCATGCTGGTGAGCGTGAGAGGGCTTCCTGCTCACCGGGTCCACAGCACGACGGCGCTGACTCTCGCAGAAGGCCATTGATAAATCTGTCAATCAATTTTCAATGGAGTTATCGTGACGGTCGAATTCAGGCCTGAGGGAGCTACAGGCCAGATTGAATAAGGACCGCAGCCGTCATATTCAGTGTAAGGACGTGAGACAGGACTGGCGATGTTGACGTCCTTGAATATTCTCCAGATTATCTTGTCCCTGTCCATCTGGGCGATGCGGTTGGCCGGAAGGTTGGTTACGTCAATCTCAAGTCTGTTCTCCCCTGCCTTCAGATAACTGCCGATGTTGACAGAGAACGGAACTGCGTAAAGTTCAGGAAGTTCCTTGCCATTTATATGGACGATGGCGCTTTCGCGCACGTCCCCGAGATCGAGTCTCCACTCGTCGGCGGAAGAAGGATCCTCAACAATGAAAGTCGTGGAATAACGCGCGGTAGCCTGGATAACGTCAGCGCCGGGAAGACCGGTCCATTCGGTAAGGCTGTCAAGTTCATATACATTTTCAGGCATCTCCGGAGCACTTTCGAGGAATTCAAGGGTCCAGTCGCCGAGACCTAGATTGAGAGCATCACCTGACTCAGTATAGTATTTCCAATCACCGCAGGAGGCCTTGCGTATTTTGCGAGGGAATGACTTCAGGAGTAAAGATCCGCCGGAAGGGATCTGGAGGCGGACGGATGTACGGCCGTCTAAGCTATCGCTGACGGCGGCAAATCCGCGTTCGCCGCTCATCGCGTCAAAAATCTCGACAGCCTCGGCCTCGCAGGCAAGGTCAACCCAGCCGTCAAGGTCCTCAGGGCCGAGGTTGGCTAGGAAGTAGTTCTTGCCACCCACCTCGTTCAACCTTCTTACCATATGCATTCCGTCCCTCTTCATAACAGTTTCAGGAACGACGCCGGACTCTTCGAGTGAGTCCATTCCGAGTATCTTTGCCCCGGCTTTCGCGAGTTCTTCAATCTTGGCTTCCGTTGACTCGGGCATCAGTTCGCAGCGTGGAATGACAAGACCCTTGTAGACTGTTCCAGAGGCGGTTTTGAGACGTCCGTCACTCATCACTTCGACGCCCTGAAGGAAATCGTCGGAGATATAGTCAACGTCATATCCCTTGTTGAGGACAGTCATGACGTCCTCCTTGAATTCGGGCATCGTGATATGCATCTTCTGGATGTCAAGCATCATGAACTGGGTCTTGAAATCATGCATCCAGACGTCCTCAATTGGGAAATAGAGCAGGAAGTCGGCATCAGGCGAGCCTGCGCTGAGGAAAGCCTGGCAGCGCGCGATATAGTCAAGGAAACCCTCGCAATGATCCCAGATCGAAGGATTCGTCGGGGAGAGGTTAATCGTCGCATAGAACTTCCACCCCGGGAAATCTATCCCCTTGGGAGAGTACGGCGCGCCATGGAGATAGACGTGGTTGATGCCACTTGCGAGGATGAGGTCAATCTCGGGCTTACAGAGCGATAAAGTCGTGTTGAAGTGATCCGTAAGCCAAGTCAGCGACTCGCATGATACGAGTTGCTTGCCGGAAATATGAGCCGCTGAAGAGGCAAATTTGAAGGCGGCAGGATCAGCATCGTTCGGACGAATATCACCTCCGGTATGGTGGAGGCCCTTGATAGTGAAGGGGCTCTGGCCGAAACCCTCGCACTCGGGAATGTCGGCGGCGGCATAAACGTCGATAAGGTTGGCAGGTGCGCCATGGGCCTGGTTGCGGGTACGGACACCATGGGTATGGGCCCAGGCTGTCCAAGGTCTGACGAAATTCTCAAGATAGAGACGACCGAGTGTCGCGCGGTAGTCGGCTATGACCTTCTTCGACGCCTCGCTGCCATCATTGGCAGCAAACTCCTTGAGGTGGTCCTCAAGACGATAGCCGTGGTCGGCAAAGAAAGCCTCAGGCAACTTGTCGTCCCAACCGGCACGGTAAACCTCAAAGGAATCATTGAAGAAAGTATCTGGCCAAGGGCAGCCGGACTCAGTAAACGCCTTTTCAAAAGGCGCCAGATAGCGGTCCAGCACGTCAATGTCATAATGATTCATAACCCATCCTTCGCCGCCGGGGGCAGCCCTCTTGACTTTCTGTTTGGTCTGTACACCGAAAACAGCTGTGGTATCCTCATTGAAAGCGAAGGTCATGGCCGCATCTTCAGCGCTTATCCACGGGCCGCCGAAAGGCCATCCCGTACAGTTGCTCATATCTATCTGCAGCCCGAGTCTCTCCCCTTCCAAAATACAGTGTGAGAGCATTTCCATCCATTTCGGGGATAGATATTGGATATCGTTCTCTTCGTTGCCTATGACGCCATACAGAGGTGTTATCTCGACACCTCCTATGCCTTTGGAAGCGAACTCCTCAAGGTTGTAAGTCAGTCCTTCTCTGTCAACAGCACTCCCAAGCCACCACCACCTCAGGTAGGGTTTGTTCTCGTTTTCAACATCATACCAACCGGTATGGTCACCGCAGGAAGAAAGCGCCGCGGCACAAGCCATCAAGCAAAAAATAAGATTTTTCGTAGAATTCGACATCGTAAGGTTATCAGTAATTTCGTGTAAATATACATAATATATACAAATCAGGAAATCTGATTGCGTAAATCGCGAGGCGCAAATATATCAAGAAAAATCTCATTATGGATTACGCGAAAAAGAAGTTACATTTGTACTTTACTAGTAAAAGGCCACCAGAATAACACGTGACGATCAGAAAGGAAATATCCGACAGCGAACTTTCACTTCTCATTAAGAGAGGCGATGTGAATGCATATGAAATGCTGTTCATACGCTATTATGAGAGGGCGTACAAGTTCATTGCGATAATAGCAGGCTCCAGACAGGTCGCCGAGGATCTGGCCCAGGACGTATTCCTCAGAATATGGCTCGGGAGAGAAAAACTCGACGAGAAGAAGAGCCTTAAGAATCTGATTTTCGTAATGTCCAGGAATGCTGCGCTCAACTATGTGAACGCGAAAAGTTCCTCCGGCCTTTCGCTCGAATCGTTGTCTGACGAGAGTCATCCCGAAACGAAAGGGACCGACGAGCGTGCAATGTACCACGATATGAGCGCCACCCTCATGGGTGCAATCTCCTCTCTTCCCCAAAAGCGTCAGCAAGTCTTCCGCATGAGCCGTATCGACCAGATGTCGAACGAGCAGATTGCGCAGCAGATGGGTATCTCCGTCCGCACTGTCGAGAAGCATATAGAACTTGCGCTCAAGGAAATCAGGAAAACGACGAACTAGTAAAATCAATACCATAGAATGAATATAGAAGACAAGAGACTCGAAGAACTCTTCGACTCCATTGAACTCGACGAAACTCCCGGGATGGCGCTCGAAGCCTTCCGCGAGGTGTCGGCAAAGCTCGGCTTCGACGAAGCCGCGATTGCCGAGCGTGCGCGGAAGAACCACCGCACGTACATTATTAAAAGAAGTTTGAGGATCGCTTACCGTGTCGCGGCAATCCTGTTCGTCCCACTCGCGACGATAATGACGATAATGCTCGTAAGGCCCAAGACCGAGCCCGTCCGTTGGACCGAGGTCGTCGTGCCTTCCGGCGAAACGAGGGAAATAGTGCTCCCTGACGGGACCAGCTGCCGCCTGAACGCCGGCAGCCGGATAACCTACCCCGAGTCCTTTACCGGCGACGAACGCCACGTGTTCCTTGACGGCGAAATCTTCGCCGAGGTTACCCACGACGAGGCCCATCCGTTCATCATTGAATCCGGCGACCTGACCCTCGCCGTTCTCGGCACGACTGTCGACTTCAAGTCCTACCGGGACTCGAGGAGCGCCGAGGTGAACCTAGTTGAAGGTGGCGTGGACCTCTCCTTCGACACCGGTCTCGAACGCCGCGACGTCCGTCTCTCCCCCGGCGATATAGTCCAACTCGACCGCAAGACTGCAACTTTCGACCTTTCTCATTTCTCGACTGAGGACTACGCTCCCTTCGACGAGGACGGCCAGATCAATTTCTCAAATCTTCCTCTCGGCGACATAGCCCAGGATCTCTCCCGCATCTTCGGCGAAAAGGTATACGTCGAGGACAGCAGCCTCGCCGATACTCGCTTCATAGCCTTCTTCAACAACGGAGAAAGCTTGGAGGCGATTCTTTCGGCCCTGTGCTCCAGCGGTGGCATGAAGGTCAGAAAACACGGCGAATTCTACGCTATTACAAAAAAATAACACCAAACCCAATAAAAAATGAAACGTTTATTACTCATGACATGGCTTGCAATAGTCCCGTCTCTGTATATGACGCTTTCAGCCGAACAGATTAAGCTGAAAGACGTCTCCGTACGCGAGGCGATTGCTGCAGTCGGAAAAACGTCCAACTACTCTATCGTTGTCAAGGCAACCAGCGTTGATCTTACTAAAAAGGTAAGCGTCGATGCGGCCGATACCGACATTGAAAGTGCTCTGAGCCAGATTTTCGCCGGCCAGGACGTAAGCTGGACGATTGATGGACGCAACGTCTCCGTAACTGCTGGACAGCCCAAATCCGCCTCTCCCACTGAAACGTCGCCAAAAAAGAACGTAACCGGAAAGGTCATCGACCCTGACGGTGAACCTCTTATCGGCGCGACATTGATGATGAAAGGTTCCTCAACAGGCTTCATTACCGACGTGAACGGAAACTTCGAAATCAAGGGCGTCACTTTCCCGGCAACCTTTACTGTTTCCTACATCGGCTTCAACGATATGGAAGTATCTTTCGATGGTTCCGAACATGACTATGCTGTCGTCATGAGCGATTTCGCGAACAAACTTGAGGACGTCATTGTCGTAGGTTATGGTACCCAGAAACGTGTCAACGTAACTGGAGCTGTATCCGTCATCAGCAACGACATACTCGAGCATCGCCCGGTCACCAATACGGCCGCAGCAATCCAGGGTGCCGATCCCTCCCTCCTCCTTACCAACCGCAACGGTTCAATCGAGGGTGACGAGTACTCGATGGCAATCCGAGGCACCCTGTCGCTCAATTCCGGTTCACCTCTCGTCCTTGTCGACGGCGTCGAGGGCTCAATGACGAATCTTAACCCGAACGACATCGAGTCGATTTCCGTTCTCAAGGATGCTTCTGCATGTGCCGTATACGGCGCAAAAGCCTCTGCCGGTGTCGTCCTCATAACGACAAAGAGCGGCGAGGCCGGAGTGACAAAGGTGTCTTACAACGGGCGCGCTTCGATTTCGACGAACACGACCTCCACGGACTTCATGACGTCGGCGTACGACTATGTAAATCTTACGAACGACTTCTATCGTGTACTCAAGGGATATAACGCATGGACCTTCAGCGACGAACAGATGGCGATGCTCGAGGCGCGCCGCTACGACGTGACAGAAGACCCCTCACGTCCATGGGTGTTCGAAGACGAGTCGGGCCGCTATACGTGGATGTATGCCGCCAACTTCGACTGGTACGGCTATCTCTTCAAGAGAATCCGTCCCGAAACTGAGCATAACGTTACTGTAACCGGCGGTAACAGCAAAGTGAAATACTATGCGTCCGGACGATATCTTTACCGTGAAGGCGTCTTCAACGCGAATGCTGCCGATGACCTTAACTCACTGTCCTTCAGGGCGAAGATTGATGCCGAGATAACAAAATGGCTTCACTACTCGAACAACATAAGCTTCTCAAGGAGCAAATACGAGTACGGCGGATTCGCCGAGCAGGACGGTAACACGATGACCGGCGCGTATGGCGGGGCCCACAGCGCCTTCTACAACGCCAATCAGAACATCGGACCTTTCTACGTCCCCTTCAATCCTGATGGAAGTATTGTTATTACTCCTGGCTTTATGGCTGATTCTGACTCTCAGCTTGGTACTGGCCGCGTCCCCGCCTGGATGAGCGACCGCAACCATAACGAGAAGGACAAGAACTCGCTCGTGTTAATGAACCGCTTCGTGTTCGACATAACAAAATATGTAAAGTTCAACATAGACTACACATATAAGAGAGACGACAATCTCACTAGTTACCGCTGTCTTCCCGTAGCG
>JAKSJS010000045.1 GCA_024398155.1 Bacteroidales bacterium
ACAAGAGTAAGATTTGCTCCCTCCCCGACGGGTCCGCTCCACATGGGCGGTGTGAGGACAGCGCTTTACAACTACCTTTATGCAAAACAGCACGGCGGTGACTTCATCATCCGCATCGAGGATACCGACTCCCACAGATTCGTTCCCGGGGCCGAGCAGTACATCATCGAAGCCCTTAACTGGTGCGGGATAATCCCCGACGAAGGTGTCGAGAACGGCAAGGTCGTGGAGGTCGCATCCGAGAAGCATCCCCATGCACCCTACCGCCAGAGCCAGAGACGTGGCATCTATAGGAAATATGCCGAGGAGCTGGTCGCCAAAGGATACGCATACTACGCCTTCGACAGCGCCGAACAGCTCGCTGCGGCCCGTGAGGCCTGCGAGTCCAAGGGCGAGACCTTCATCTACAACCAGACCACCCGCATGGGTCTCAAGAACTCCCTCTCCCTCCCCGAGGCCGAGTGGAAGAAGCTTCTCGAAGAGACAACAGACTGGACCGTCAGGTTCAAGATGCCCGAGAATACCGTTGTCGCCATGGACGATATGATACGCGGCCATGTCGAAGTCAACACCGCGACTCTCGACGACAAGGTACTCTGGAAGAGGGCCGACGAGCTCCCCACCTACCATCTTGCGAATATAGTAGACGACCACCTCATGGAAATCACCGAGGTCATCCGCGGCGAGGAGTGGCTCCCTTCGCTTCCTCTCCATTATCTCCTCTACGAGGCATTCGGATGGAAGGACACTATGCCCCGCTTCGCCCACCTCTCCCTCCTTCTCAAGCCCGTCGGTAACGGCAAGCTCAGCAAGAGGGACGGCGACAAGATGGGATTCCCCGTATTCCCCCTCAAATGGGTCAATGCGGAAGGCGAAGAGTCCCACGGCTACCGTGAGGACGGTTACTTCCCCGAGGCCTTCGTCAACATGCTCGCAATGCTCGGATGGAACCCCGGCAACGACCAGGAGATGTTCTCGATGGAAGAACTCGTAAAGGCCTTCTCGATGGACCACGTCCAGAAAGCAGGCGCAAAATTCAACCCCGACAAGGCGAAATGGTACAACAAGGAGTATCTCCGCCTTCGCAGCAACGAGTCCCTCGCAAAAGACTTCATGCCCATTCTTGAAGCGAACGGCGTAAAGGCAGACTATGACTACGTCGTCAAGGTCGTAGGCCTCATAAAGGAGCGCGCGACCTTCGTCGCCGACTTCTGGAACGTCGCCAGCTACCTCTTCGTCGCGCCCTCTGAATATGCAGAGAAAGACGTGAACAAGTTCTGGAAGCCCGAGAACTACGAGCTCGCCTTCAAGGTCGCCGACTTCATCCTCGGCTTCGAGTCGCCCGAAGGCTTCACCAAGGAAGCCCTCGAAGGTCCCCTTGAGGAATATATCCGCTCCAACGAGTGGCCGATGGGCAAGGTCATGAACTGTCTCCGCCTCGCCCTCGTCGGCGCCGGCAGCGGCCTCGGCATCGCCGACATCGTAACCCTCATCGGCAAGGATGAGTTCGCCTCACGCATTAACGCAATCAAGGCAAAGCTCTGCTAAAGGCCACTATCGCGACATATCGAAAGACAAAAAAATCCGGACTTCCTTCGAAGCCCGGATTTTTAATATTTGCTGGTCAATGATTACAGAGGGCGGTTACACTCAGGGCACTCGTAAGAACCTGCATTCTCGATAGCAGTAACGAATGCATGAAGGCAAGACGAGATCCTGTCACCATTTACGACTACAGGATAGTTGTCGTAGGTTACGACACCGGGGATCATCTCATCGTAATAAGGGTCACCCATGTCGAACACTACGTGGGACTGGGGAGTCTTGAAGCCGTCGAAGTAGAATACGACGTCGAAAGAATTGTTGAGGTCAGTGTTGATCTTGGTGAAGACTTCTTTGGAGTCCTTTTCAATGTCAGCCTCGTAGAGTGCGTTCTGGGCAGCCATAAAAGCGTCAATGTCAACATGACCCTTGATCTGGACCTTGCCTCTTACGTCAGCATTGAAATCGGCAATGCCGAAAGCAGTGGGGGCGCGGAGTTCGTCGTCCCATACCATGCCCTTAAGGGTTGCGGAACCCTTGGCAATAAGATTATTGTTGTTGTCAGAAACCTTGGCGGAAACCTTGGAGTCCTTGAGGGAGATGTTGCAGCGGGAGAACTTGGCCTTGTAACCCTCTACGTCGAGAGCAAGGTTGAAGTTGAGCTTGTCGGTGCTGGTGAGCTTGTCCTCGTTTGAAAGCTTGTAGGAAGCAGCAAGGTTGGCGGTAGAAAGAGTGCGGCCACCCTTTACGAGCTTCGCGGTAACATGCTTGGGAAGAACAAGGTAGATGGACTCGCTCTCATCCTCGTCCTCATAACCATCGATAAGGACCTTGCTTGAGCCGTCCTTTACTTTGAGTGTGAGAGTAGTTGAGATACCGTCCTTGCTGGGCCAGGTCATCTCGAAGTGGTCGCAGTCCTCAGCAGTCCATTTGCCTTTGCCGGTAACCTTGTCAAGTTCGAAATTGAACTTTCCGGTAAATTCTGAAAGCTGATAGATAATACGGACTGTCTTTACGCCCTCAGACTCCGAGGAGGTTTCCCAGGACTTCAGGATTTCACCAAGTCTGGCCTCTACAGCAGCCATGTCGGCTACATGGTAGTGGGTGCAGTAGTTGGTAAGCCAGGCGACAGCCTCGACGGACTCATAGTAGAAATTGGGGTTGAGAAGGAGAGCGGCCTCGCAAAGGGCGGTCTCTATCTTTTCGCCCTGGGTCTCAGCCTCATAGGCGACATCCTTCCTTTCGTCTGTACAGGCTACAAGAAGGGTTGCTGCGAGAGCAGCAAAAAGTACTTTATAAAGTTTCATTGGAAAAAAAGATTTATGATTGAGTTAGAAAACATCAGGGGAATTAACGGGAGCCTCGGCAGCGGGAGCTTCCTCCTTCATCTCACGGCGGGGTCCGCGGCGGTCGTCACGACGGGGACCGCGGCCTTCGCGACGGTCGTCGCGGCCGCCTTTGCGGTCGTCACGACGGGGACCGTTATCGCGGGAACCACGCTCGGGGCGGGGTTTGCGCTCGGGCTCTACGTAGCCTTCGGGTTTCTCGATGAGGGCGCGGCGGCTGAGTCTCATCTTGCCTGTCTTGGCATCGATTTCGAGAAGCTTGACATCGATTTCGTCACCTACATTGACAACGTCCTCGACTTTCTCGGTCTTCTTCCAATCGAGCTCGGAGACGTGGAGGAGGCCTTCCTTACCGGGAAGGATCTCTACGAAAGCACCGAATTCGAGGATGGAAACGACCTTGCCGTGGTATACTGTACCGGCCTCGGGAACTGCGCATATGCCCTTGATCCAATCGAGGGCTTTCTGCATAGCCTCCTTGTTGTCGGAAGCGACGTCAACAACACCTTCAGTACCGCCACCGGGAAGGGGTTCCTCGGTAATGGTGATGACTGTGCCGGTCTCTTTCTGGATCTTCTGGATGGTCTCACCGCCCTTGCCGATAACGGCACCGATGAACTCGGCTGCGATGCGGATCTGCTCGATGCGAGGAACGAAGGGCTTGTAGTCCTCACGGGGCTCGGCGATGGTCTTCATCATTTCGCCCATGATGTGGAGACGACCCTGGCGGGCCTGCTCGAGAGCCTGCTCGAGAACTGTGTAGCTGAGGCCGTTGACCTTGATATCCATCTGGGTAGCGGTGATACCGTCCTTGGTACCGGTTACCTTGAAGTCCATATCGCCGAGGTGGTCCTCGTCACCGAGGATATCGGTAAGGATGGCGTAACGGTCGTTGGGACGCTCCTCGTCAGTGATAAGACCCATGGCAACACCTGCGACTGGTTTCTTGATCTTGACACCGGCATCCATGAGGGCGAGGCAGCCGCCGCAGACAGAAGCCATTGAAGAGGAACCGTTGGACTCGAGGATATCGGAAACTACGCGTACTGCGTAAGGGTTCTCGGGAGCGAGGGGAACAACGGGCTTGAGGGCGCGCATGGCGAGGTTGCCATGGCCGATCTCACGACGGCCGACACCTCTCTGGGCCTTGGCGTCACCTGTTGCGAAAGGAGGGAAGTTGTAGTGGAGGACAAACTGCTGGTCGTCCTGGATGAGGACCTCGTCAGTCTCCTTCATGTCCATCTTGGTACCGAGGGTGACGGTAGCAAGGGACTGGGTCTCACCGCGGGTGAAGATGGCGGAACCGTGGGCGCAGGGGAGGTAGTCAACCTCGCACCAGATAGGACGTACCTGGTCGCATACGCGGCCGTCGAGGCGAATACCCTCGTCGAGGATCATGTTGCGCATGGCCTCTTTCTCTACTGCATGGTAGTATCTTTCAACGAGAGCGATCTTGGCGTCGCGGTCCTCGTCGTCTTCGGCGATATTCTCGGCGATGAAGCCTTCCTTTATGGCGGCAAAACCATCCTCACGCTCGTGTTTGGGTTTTGCGGATTTGGCGAGCTCATAGCACTTTGCATAGCAGCCTTCGTGAACCTTTGCCTTGAGTTCCTCGTCCTCTACGTCATGAGGATAGTCCCTCTTGGTCTCATTGCCGAGTTCGGCGATGAGCTCTTTCTGGATGCGGCAGTGTTTCTTGATCTCTTCGTGGGCGAACTTGATGGCCTCGAGCATGTCGTGCTCGGAAACCTCGTTCATCTCGCCCTCGACCATCATGATGTTCTCCTCTGTTGCGGCGACCATGAGTTCGAGGTCGGAGTCCTTCATCTGGGAGAAGTTGGGGTTGATTACGAACTCGCCGTTGATACGGGAGACGCGTACCTCGGAGATAGGGCCGAGGAAAGGAAGGTCTGAGGATGCAAGAGCGGCGGAAGCAGCAAGACCGGCGAGAGCGTCGGGCTGGATGTCCTTCTCTGCAGAAATAAGAGTAACGTTTACGAATACCTCAAGGTGGAAGTCATCCGGCCAGAGAGGACGGATAGGACGGTCGATGAGGCGGGAGATGAGGATCTCATAGTCGGAGGACTTGCCCTCTCTCTTCATGAATCCGCCGGGGAAACGTCCCGCGGCATAGAATTTTTCCTTGTAGTCAACGGTAAGGGGCATGAAATCAGTGCCTTCCTTGACTTCCTTAGCACAAGTGACGGTGGCGAGAAGCATGGTGCCACCCATTTTTACGACAGCTGAACCGGCGGCCTGCTTGGCGAGTTTGCCGGTCTCGATTTCGATCACACGGCCATCCGCGAGTTCGATCTTTTTGTTGATGATGTTCATTATTGTTTTCCTTTACGTCTAAATTACGTCTTGTATGTGTATCTACAATTGTCTTTTCAGGGGCCTTTACGCCTTATTCCTTTTTAAAAGAATAAAGGGATGGCTCCAGGATCGGCGCCATCCCTTTAACTTTTCCTATCGACTTATCGACGGAGACCAAGCTCCTTGACGATATTTCTGTATCTCTCGATGTCGGTCTTCTTGAGGTAGTCAAGAATTGAACGGCGTTTACCTACGAGACGAAGAAGGGCGCGACGGGTTACTACGTCTTTCTTGTTCTTCTTAACGTGCTCGGTAAGATGAGCGATACGGTAGGAGAATAAAGCAACTTGACTCTCGGGGGAGCCGGTGTCTGTATTGGACTTTCCGTACTTCGCGAAAATCTCTTGCTTCTTTTCAGGCATTAAATACTCAGCCATAGTGCAAAAAGATTTTTTATTGTTACCTCCAAAGTCCACCGCGGACTTTTGAGCGCGCAAATATACACATAAATTTCAATATGACAATATTTTTCGAAATCATTTTTGTCTGCAGCAGTTATGCGAAATGTTTCATAACTTTGCAGGCGCAATGCAGCCGCTGATACTCGATAAAAGGTTCAATGGGACGCTCGGAAAGGACATCAATGACTATCCGGGCGGAATCATCATCCCTGTTGACAAACCCTACAGATGGACTTCCGCCGACGTTATCCGCAAGGTCAAATATGCGGCGATACGCCATTTCGGCAAGAAGAACCTCAAGGTCGGCCATGCCGGGACTCTGGATCCCCTCGCGACGGGAGTCCTGCTCGTTTGTATCGGCAACGCGACGAAACTCGCGGAGGATCTCCAGAGACACGACAAGGAATACATCGCCGGCATAACGTTCGGCGCGACGACGCCGTCTTACGACCTGGAGAAGGATATCGATGCGCGATATCCTGTCGGGAAGGTCGACGAGGCGTCGGTGCGCGAGGCTCTCGAGGCTTTCGCAATAGGCGAGCAGGACCAGGTCGCGCCGCTCTTCAGCGCCAAGTCCGTCGACGGCGTACGCGCCTATGAGCTCGCCCGCAAGGCCTTCAAGGCCGGCGAGCCGATTCCGGACGACATTCTCCGTGCTGCCCGCATAACGATTTCGGAGTGCGAGCTTCTCGCCTTCGCGGAGTCGGCGGAGGCTTCTTCCAACGAAGCCGGCCCGGCCTCCAACGCGTCCTCACGCATCAACGTCGCCGAGGACGACCTCTCGCTCCCCCACGCCCTCGTGAGGATAGCCTGCAGCAAGGGCACCTACGTGCGCGCCTTCGCCCGTGACCTCGGCGAAGCGATGGACTCCGGTGCATACCTCTGCTCCCTCGTGCGCTCCAGGAGCGGCGAGTTCAAAGTCTCCAACGCGATCTCCGTCGAAAACGCCATAAGCATCTTGGTACAATAGTTTTTTGTTCTGCTCGACATCAATTTGCTGCAAGCAGAACAAAAAAGCGTAAAACAAGTGTAAAATCTGCTAGAAAACAGTCTTGAGACGATCCAGCTCGACGTAGTCGGTAGTATCGAGGACGTGGGGCGTGATCGTTATCCAGCCCTGCTTGAGGAGATGGTGGTCGGCGTCGGCGCGGTTGGTCGGCCAGTCTTCGATGTCGCCTCTCATGTGGTAGGTACCGTCAGGATTGGGACAGAACTCCTTGACCCAGCGGCATAGACCCATCGAGGTAAGCTTGACTCCCTTGATTTCAGAGGCGGGAAGGTTAGGGAAATTTATGTTGTAGAAGACGTTGCGGCCGGAAGGGAACGACGCGACAAGTTTTCGGAAAATCTCCGGGAAATATGCCTCCACACAGCCGAAATCGGCTTCGTGAGCCAATGTGTCGAGAGACACGCCAATACCGGGGATACGGTTGACGACAGCTTCCTCGGCGGCTCCGAGAGTCCCGCTGTAGCAGCTTGCGACGGCCGCATTGGAGCCGTGGTTTATTCCGGAAAGGACGACATCGGGGTAATCTTCTGCAAAGTTCAGGGCGAACTTCACGCAGGTAGCGGGGGACGAGTTCAGATAGCCCCACTTGACGCCGTCGACCGGAGATTCGACATCACTGTAGGCTATATCCTGTTTACCGAGCGAGACGGCCATGGCCATGCCTGACTGGTGCTCCTCGGGAGCAACCACGGTAACTTTGCCGAAGGGTTTCATTATTTCGGCCAGGACCTTTATTCCCTGGGCCTTGTATCCGTCGTCGTTGGTAATGAGGATGTTCATCTTATTGTATGCGTTTGAAGAGTTTTTCGAGTGAATCGGGAGAGCCGGAGGCGACAAGCTCGACGGAGCCGACGCCGTTTTCCGGATCCTTATAGAGGTCCAGGAGATGGCGGGCAGCGGCGGGAGCGGGGTCGATGACCTTGACGCCGGGGCCGCATACGCGTTCGATCACGTCACGAAGGAAAGGATAGTGGGTGCAGCCGAGGACTATTGTGTCGGCCCCGGCCTCGAGGAGCGGGGCTACGCTTGCGCGCACCGTCTCCTCGGCCTCCGGGCCGTCGAGGACTCCCCTTTCGACGAGTTCGACGAATCCCCTGCCGACATGTTCGACGACTTTGATGCCGTCGGGGTACTTCTCCTTCGTGTCGAGATATTAGGAAGCTTTAAGAGTTCCGGCGGTCGCGAGGACGCCGATGACTCCGGTCTTCGTCCCGAGAGCCGCGGGTTTCACCGCCGGCTCCATGCCGACGAAAGGGACGTCCGGGAATTCCTCGCGGAGAGCAGCTATCGCGGCGGCCGTCGCCGTATTGCAAGCAACGACTATTATGGAACATCCCCTGTCCAGGAGGAAACGGGTTATCTCACGCGCGCGTTCAGTTATGAACTCGCGCGACTTGTCACCGTAGGGACAATTGGCGTTGTCCGAATAATAGACATAACGCTCGCCGGGAAGCAGTCTGACTATTTCCCTGTAGACGGACAGTCCGCCCGAGCCTGAATCGAAGATGCCTATCATAAAAAAAGTGGGCCGCAGACAACTGCGACCCACAAATATAAGAAAATTATCGGTTCAATCGGCTATTTGTTGCCAAAGAGCGAGAGAATTGAAGATACCGAAGTGGCGATGTTGGAAGCGTTCGTAAGAGCGTTCGAAGCAGTAGTGGCATATCCGGATACGGTGTTGGCGGCGGCGGTTGCCTGTTCGCTGCTCACAACCTTGTTGGCGATCTCGGAAAGGGAGTTCGTTACAGTGTTGGAGATGTTGGAGGTAACAAGCTGGTCGGAACCGAGGACAAGACCTTTAGCGAAGTCCTTGTAGTAGGCCTTCTTCTCAGTCTGGCCTTTCATGCCCTGGATGGAGGAGATGAGGGAGGCGATGTTGAGAAGGTTGTTGGCATTGCCCATGTTGAGTTTGTTACCGTCCGCTACATACTGGGTGTAGAGGTTGCGGAGAGCGGTACCGGAAGCCTGGCCTGCAGTTACGCCGGCGCTGGGAGCAGCGGCTACAGCAGTGGCATCAGTGGCAGTTGTTGTGGAGGCGGCGGAGCCTCCGAGGACACCGCAGGAGCTGAGCGTTACAGCCATAATAGCGGCTGCGGCAATAAGAGATTTGATTTTCATAACTTTATTTGTTGTTTTTAGTCTTCATAATACTGTCCGAGTACCTCGAAGTAGGCGCGGCCGTCAGCCATTGTGATCATGTAGACGGTGTCGTCAACACGGTAGTACTCCATACCATCCTTGAGGGTTACGAGGTCGTAGTCATCGGGAAGAGTCTCTACACGGGCTCCTGCGGGAGGGATGACGACCTTGTAGTTGTCACCATCGATAACGTAGAAGATACCGTCCTGGTAGAAGTAGTCGAGGTTCGCATCGGCATAGACCTGGACAAGGCCGAGATCGTTGGCGATAGTGTAAGCCTCGGAGCTGTAGGCGGAGTTGTTCTGCTGGTCGATGATATTACGGGTCGCTGCGGCAGCGGCATTCTTGGCGGCAAGCTCGGCATCCTTCGCCTGGATCTCTGCGGATTTCTGGGCGATGATCTGCTCGTTGGCTGCGATTATTGCCTGCTGCTGGGCTATAATCTCGTTATTCTTGGCAATGATCTCGTTCTGCTCGGCGATATAGCTCCAGTTGCTGTTAGTAATCTGATAATCATAGCAGGAAGTGTTGTAATAGGAGATTACGACGGGACGGAAGGTACGTGCGAGGACGAGGCTTCTTGCGAAGATGTAGTCATAGGGAGGACGGCATACATAGTAGATACCGTTTCTTCTGTAGTACCAGATGTCATCATAGCACCAGTAGTAGCGGCCATGATAATAGTGGCGGATAGCGTGAGGAGGGAGCCTCTTGATCCTGTGTCCGAAGAAGTGGTCGTTACGTCCCCAGAAATAGTGGCCGTGGATATCATTGTACCTCATGAAATCCCTGTCGCGGGGATGGATGCGGTCCATCGGGATGGGAGAATAGGGGTTGATACGGTTTGGACGGCTGGGGGGCATGATCTGGGAAGGACTCATGCTCCCTTTGGGAACCATCGCTCCGGCATTGGCGGGAGCCTTGCGGTCTGCCTGGGCACCGGGCTGGGCCTGGGGCTGGGAGGCGGTCGCAGAGGCGGAAGTGCTTCTGGTGACAGTCCTTACCGTAGAGCGGGTTGTAGCCTGCTGGGTAGGAGCGGAGGAGGCTGCAGAGGAGCTTCTTGTAGTAGTAGTCGTTACGCCGCTAGCGTTAGTCTTCGATGCGGAAGAGGCGGCATTGGCGGAACGGGTGGACGTAGCGCTAGTTGAAGTGGCTGCACTGGTCCTCGACGCGGTCGAGGCAGGAGAAGCGCTGGTGGAGCGGGTGGAAGAGGAGCTCGTAGTCGCTGTCGTGGCTCTTGAGGGAGTCGAAGAGGCAGAGCTTCTGGAAGCAGTGCTTGAAGAAGTGCTTCTGGAAGCGGACGCAGCAGAGGTGCTTCTTGTAGCAGAGGAGGAACTTGTCGTTCTCTGGGTCGTAGTCGAAGAGCTGGACGCAGTCGTCGCGCTGGGACGGGTAGAAGTCGTACGCGTCGAAGAGGAGCTCATGGAGGAGCTGGAGCTGCGGGGAGCAGAGCTTGACGCGGAAGGCGAAAGGGAAGAGCTCGAGGACGAAGTCGAGCGGCTCTGGGTCGAAGGAGCTGCCGAGCGGCTTACGCTGGAGGAGCTGCTGGTGGAACGGCTTACGCTGGAGGAACTGCTGCTGGAGCGGCTGACACTGGGCGAAGAGCTGGAAGAGCGGCTGACGCTTGAGGAGCTCGTCGAGCGGCTGGCGCTCGAAGAGGAACTCGAGGAGCGGCTCGGGCTCGAGGAAGTAGAAGAAGAACGGCTCGAAGAAGAGCTTGAACCACTTCTTGTCTGGGCCGAAAGTTCTGTGGCGGGAGCCATCAGCGCAACTGATGCAACTAGAAGCGCAGAGAGTATTGAATTGATCGTTTTCATGACTTTAGCGTTTAAAGTTTGTAAAGGTAATATTTTTCGGCCATTGAACGAAAATCTTCAACATCTTTTTGCCAAAACTCGAAAATGTCGGAGACTTTGTACGTCTGCCCGAAAGTCCTACGGACATAATCCGTGCCACAAACCTTGTCGAACAGTCCTTGAGGCTGAGAAATGTTGATCGGACGGCGTGAAGGATAGAGTTCGGCTATGGCCTGCATGACGTAGAACTGGGTCATTGTGATGACTGCAGCCTCATAATCGGTATAGAAATACTGGACGCCATGGAGGAGTTTTCCCGCCTGGCTGCCGGAGAAGGGCTTGAAGTGGATCTCGCGGAAATCGACACCGGGGATCTCGTAGCTGTAGAGTTTCTCTATCAGTTTATGGGAGTCCACCCACTCGGCCCCGAACACTCCGAAAGGAAGGGAATAGCCTATGCCGATCTGGAGATAGTCCTTCATCTCGCCGCAGAGGCCGGCCGAAGGATAGCATATCGCGGATTCGGCAGTCGGGATATTGGGAGAAGGGAGCACCCAGGGAAGTCCCGTTTCGGCATAAAGCATATCACGGGTCCAGCCCTCCATAGGTATTACGGAAAGTTTGCACTCGAGGGGCTCCTGATCACCTTTCTGGCCTCTGTTGAGTCCTTCGCCGTTGATAAGCAGGGCGACCTCACCGGGGGTAAGTCCATATACATAAGGTATCCTGTACTGGCTGACGAAGGAGTGGAAGCCGGGCTCGACGAGGGGGCCTTCGACCTTGAGTCCGCCGAGGGGGTTCGGGCGGTCAAGGACCATCACTTCTATACCCATTTCGGCACATGTCCTCATCACAAGACCGAGGGTGCTGATGAAGGTGTAGGACCTCGTGCCTACGTCCTGGATGTCATAGACCATGACGTCCACCCCCGCGAGCATCTCTTTCGTCGGCTGACGGGTAGAGCCGTAGAGCGAGAATACCGGGAGGCCGGTCACGGGATCCGTCGAGTCGGCGACATGGTCCCCGGCCCAGACGTCCCCGCGCACTCCGTGCTCGGGACCGTAAAGGGCCACGAGATTGACCTCGGGAGCCTCGAAGAGTATCTCAATCGTGGATTTCAGGTGGGAATCCACACCGCTGGGGTTGGTCACAAGGCCGACTCTCATTCCCTTCAGGGGCTCGAAATTCATGTCACGGAGCACCTCGATGCCGGGTTTGACCGCCACAGGGGCAGCCTCCGGGGAGTGTTTTACTGCGGGATTTCCAGCGCAGGCCGATGCGACCGCGAAAAGCGGCAGGACAAGGGCAAGGAGCATCTTCATTCTTACTCTTCTCATTATTTTTCTTTTGAGGCCTTCCCGTATTCCGGATCGACCTTGATTATGAATGTTACAGCTACTGTGGCAAGGCAGCATGCCATTACCAATATAAAGAATCCGAGATAGCCGAGGCTTTCCTGGAGGAAGCCCGCGAACAGACCGGGGATCATCATGCTGAGGGCCATGAAGGCCGTACAGAGCGAGTAGTGGGCTGTTGTGAACTCGCCTCTCGAGAAGTACATCATATACAGCATGTAGGCCGTAAAGCCGAATCCGTAACCGAACTGGTCAAAGGCGACGCAGGCCGATATTACGGCCGTCGAAGAGGGCTGGGCGGCAGCCAGGAACACATACACCCCGCAAGGCAGGGCAAGGCTCAGCGCCATCGGCCAGAGGCACTTCTTCAGGCCCCACCGCGCTCCGGCGAGGCCGCCGAGGATGCCTCCGATGATGAGGGCAATGACTCCCACTGTTCCGTAGACAAGTCCGACGGCTTCGGTGGAAAGGCCGAGTCCTCCCCTGTCCATAGGATCGAGCATCATAGGGCTCAGCATCTTTATCGAAAGGGCCTCGGGAAGGCGGTAGAGCAGCATGAAGACTATCGCCATCCAAACCTGTCTCTTCTGGAAGAAAGTCGCGAAAGTACGGCCGAAATCAGCGAATATCGCTTTTGCATCCCTTTCCTTTGGAGGAGTGCTCTCCCCTCTCGGAAGGATGAAGGAATGGTACAGTGCAACGATACCGAGGATTGCCGCGCTCAGGACCAGAGTCCAGGTCCAGGCGGCGGGGACGGAGCCGAGACGCTTTTCGAGCAGTCCGGCGACGACCACGAGGACGCCCTGGCCGAATACCGAGGCTATCCTGTAGAAGAGGCTTCGGATACCGACATACGCAGAGGCGGTATGGGGATCGAGGACTATCATCTACTAGCCGTCGGCGGCGATGTCGCGGGTCGCCGAGGCAAGGGCTGTAAGATAGAAAATGATGAGCGTCAGCACGAACGAGGAGACGGGGACGCCCCCGGCAGCGATCGCCGCGGCGTCCGGGCGCGGCAGCAACAGGGCCATAGCCGCAAAGGCGACGGCCATGAGGGCCTGCATCGCGACTATCCACCATCTCTTGGTCCTTATTATGTCGACGAAAGGACTCCAGAGCGGTTTCACCACCCAGGGAAGATACAGAAGGCTCGTGTAAAGGGCGAGGTCGCCGTTCGACATGCCCATGTCCTTGAACATGATGACCGAGATCGTATTCACGAGGAAATACGGGCTTCCGTGGGCAAAATACAGGGTCGGTACCCAGAGATATGGCCCGGGGGTATCTTTCATCCTTCATTGCCGATCCGGGGCAATAGTGGT
>JAKSJS010000046.1 GCA_024398155.1 Bacteroidales bacterium
TACCAGTAAGGTGACTCATTAATGTTAAACCGTCCAACTTTTGGGGTTCACATCATTTTTTCAGCCATCCTTTCTTTTTATCGGGAGTAGGAATTACTCAGCTTTGCCGTCGGAACCGAGAACGTTCACGATCTTGTGCATGTAGAGTTTCTTCATGTTCTCGCGGGCGGGACCGAGGTATTTGCGGGGGTCGAACTCAGCGGGTTTCTCAGCGAATACCTTGCGGACAGCAGCGGTCATTGCAAGACGGGAGTCGGAGTCGATGTTGATCTTGCAGACAGCGCTCTTGGCAGCCTCGCGGAGCTGCTCCTCAGGAATACCTACAGCAGCCTTGAGGGCGCCACCGAACTTGTTGATAGTGTCAACCTCGTCCTGGGGAACGGAAGAGGAACCGTGGAGAACGATAGGGAAGCCGGGGAGCTTCTTCTCGACCTCGTGGAGAACGTCGAATGCGAGGGGAGGAGGAACGAGACGACCGGTCTGAGGGTCGACTGTGCACTGCTCGGGAGTGAACTTGTAAGCACCGTGGCTTGTTCCGATTGAGATGGCGAGGGAGTCGCAGCCTGTCCTTGTGGCGAACTCGATAACCTCTTCGGGTTTGGTATAGTGGCTTTCTTCAGCAGCAACCTCATCCTCGACGCCGGCGAGAACGCCGAGCTCGGCCTCAACGGTTACATCATACTGGTGAGCATACTCGACAACCTTCTTGGTGAGGGCGATATTCTCCTCGAAAGGAAGGGCGGAAGCGTCGATCATGACGGAAGAGAAACCGAAATCAACGCAGCTCTTGCAGGTCTCGAAGCTGTCACCGTGGTCGAGATGGAGAACGATCTGGGGTTTCTCCCAGCCGAGTTCCTTTGCATACTCAACAGCACCCTGGGCCATATAGCGGAGGAGGGTCTGGTTGGCATACTGACGGGCACCCTTGGATACCTGGAGGATGACGGGGGATTTGGTCTCAGCGGAGGCCTGGATGATGGCCTGGAGCTGTTCCATGTTGTTGAAGTTGAATGCGGGGATAGCGTATCCGCCTGCTACTGCCTTGGCAAACATCTCTTTGGTGTTGACAAGACCAAGTTCTTTGTAAGATACCATGATTTATTAAGTGTTGTTTGAATATCCAATACACGGGCCCGGAGCCCTCTTTTCAAAATCATGCAAAAGTAATGATTATTTGTCAAATATGAAACAGACTGCCCCTATTTGTCAATATTGTTAATATTCAGCAAAACAATGTCAATAAACAGTCATTCTGCAGTATCGTATTCAAATAACTTTGTAGCGCTGTAATAGCACTAATGACGCAACTAATTTACTAATACAATACTAATCATGAAAAAATCCCTGTTTTTCATCCTTGCATCGGTTGCTCTCATCGCTTCCTGCGCCAAGGAAATCCCCGCTCCCGAAGAGCAGAATGCGCCTGAGGCTGTCAAGGAAACGGTAGTTTTCACAGCCGGCTTCGCTGAGACGAAAACCGCTTTCGGCACTCTTGCCGACGGTAAATATCCCAACCTCTGGGCTGCAGGAGACAAGATTGTCGTCAACGGCATCGAGTCCGCCGCAGTCGAGGAAGCTTCAGTCGGCACCTCCTCAGCCACATTCGTCGTCGAGGGAGTAGCTGCGCCTTACTGCGTCGCTTATCCCGCAGCCGCCTTCTCTGACTATGCAAATGCTTCCGCGAAGGTAGCCCTTCCCGCCGAGCAGGCCTGGATCGAAGGCACTTACGATCCCGCTGCCATGATCATGCTCGCCAAGACCAGCGAGACTGCCTTCACCTTCAATCCCGCTATGTGCGTCATAAGGATCACTCCTACCAACGCAATGGGCGGAGTCAAGTCGATCGCCCTCAAGTCCCTCGACGGAAAGAAGCTCTCCGGAGCCTTCACGACCAATTTCGAGACTATCGCCGCCGCTGACGGCGCCAGCGATGTAGTTACCATGAAGGCCGACGGCACTATTCAAGTAGGCAAGGACTGGTTCATCGCTGTACCTGCTGCCGACTACCAGACTTCAGGCTTCCTTGTAACCATCACTGACGCAAACGGTAGTGCCAACGTGCTGCCCCTCGCTCCTTCGAAGGCTTATGAAGCTGGCCACGTTTACACGCTCTCACTCGACGCCTTCCCCGCAGAGGTCACCGTTACTGGCCACGATGATATCGTTGCCTTCTGCAACTCCGGCCGCTACGACTATAACAAACTCGTCCTGGACGGCAACAACGAAACAATAAGCGACAGTGAGATGGCGGGTCTCAAACTTGCCATCAAGGACGTCAAAGACCTCACTATCAAGAATATAAAGGGCTGGACCATGCTCGAGCAGCTTATGCCCGGCGGAGATTTCACTATCACTCCCACCGGATCGCTCCGTATTATCAACTGCCCTAACCTCAACAACCTGAACGGTCTCAAATGGATTACCAAGATCAATGGAGACCTTGTATTCGAGAACTGTCCCAATTTGCCATGGAACTGGGGCGCGGGCAACTGCGCCAACCAGATTACCGAGATCACGGGCGACTTCACGATCGACAACGCAGCTACCGCTCTTACCGGCGCGTCATGTCTCGCTTCCCTCACAAAGGTCGGCGGAAACTTCACGATTAAGAACTGTAACGCCAGCTATTGGGACCTCAACGGCATGCCTCTCACCGAAATCGGTGGCGACCTCACCCTCGTTGACGACAGCCTCGTAAACTCCTTCCTCGGTTTTGCCGGCCTTACCAAGATTGGAGGCAATCTCCTCGTAAAGGGTACTGCAATCGCCGACTTCACCCAGGTCCAGACCTGGATCAATGACAAAGTCCTCAAAGGAAAAGCAGAGTGCTGGAACGGCTCGAACAAGGTCAGCTTCAATCCCGCCGGTGCTGTTGTCGTAACAGGTCACGATGATATTGTTTCGTTCTCTACTTCCACTCTCCGTCAGGACTTTGATGTACTCGTACTCGATGGCAACAACGAAACGATTACCGACAGTGAGATGGCTGGTCTCAAACTTGCCATCAAGGATGTCAAGGACCTCACAATCAGGAATATCAAGGGCTGGAGCATGCTAGAGCTGCTTACGCCTGGCGGAGACTTCACTATCACTCCTACCGGATCACTCCGCATTATCAACTGCCCCGATTTCAGCAACCTGAACGGTCTGAAATGGATTACCAAGATCAATGGAGACCTTGTAATCGAGAACTGTCCTAATCTGGCATGGAACTGGGGCGCTGGCAACTGCGCCAACCAGATCACCGAGATTACGGGTGACTTTACGATCGACAACGCAGCTACCGCTCTTACCGGTGCGGTGTGCCTTGCATCTCTCAAGAAAGTTGGCGGAGACTTTACAATCACCAACTGCAGCGTCAGCTTCTGGAACCTTGAAGGTATGCCTCTTGAGGAAATCGGCGGAAACTTCACCTACACTGGCAATGCCCTTGTAAACAGCTTCATCGGCTTCGAGGGACTCACCAACATTGGCGGAAACCTCCTCGTCAAAGGGACAGCAATCACCGATTTCGCCCAGGTTCAGACATGGATCAGCAAAAAAGTGCTCAAAGGTACTGCAGAGTGCTGGAACGGAAATACCAAAGTCAATTTCTAACAGCGATTTGAATCCATAACAGAAAAGGCCGGACTAAGTCCGGCTTTTTTTGTATATTCGCCGGATAATATGAGGATAGCTGTCTACGGGGGAAGTTTCAATCCCCTACATATAGGTCACCTCGAGATACTCGGGAACCTTGCCGGTCTCTTTGACCGCGTGCTGCTTGTCGTCTCTCCCTGGAATCCGCTGAAGGAAAGCGGAGTGGAGGAGGCGGAGCGGAGGCTTGAGGCCGCACGCGAAGCCCTCTCGCGCCACCCTGAGCTTGCCCCCTCGGTCGAGGTGTCCGATGTGGAGTTCAACCTCCCGCTGCCGAGCTATACGATAAATACGCTCGATGAGCTGAAGCGCCTTTACCCGGGAGATGAGATTGTCCTCATTGTCGGAGGGGACCAGATAGCCAACTTCAGGAGGTGGAGGGACTACTCCCGCATACTTCTGGAGTATGGTGTAGCGGCGTTCCCGCGCCCCGGCTATGACCGCGACGGAGCGGTCCGGAGCCTCCTTGAGGAGGATCCCCGCTACCGCGTCTATCCCCTGGAAATGGAACTTATGGACATATCATCTTCGGAGATACGCTCGAAGATCTCGCGCGGAGAGGATGTCTCGAATATGCTGATGTGATGGAGAAGAGAAGATACAACGTTGCCGGCCATGTCTTCGAGGCCGCGATAGCCGGGCGGATAGCCCGCAACTACGAGCCGTTCCTATATTCCGGCCCGGAGGAGCCTCTTTTCTCACTTGACATAACTAAGAGTGAAGATCTTGCGGCGGTGCTTGGAGATGCTGAGCTGGTTCTTCGCTGCAACGAAGAGCCGCCATATCTTTGGATATACCGTTCGGACTCGCCGGAGTCCGGCGTGGATCCTGTGTCCGTCGGCTTCTCCCTTGGAGGAGAATCACCGGTAGGCGTACTCAGAATGAGGATGGACGGGCCGTCGAACTGTCTATATCTTGCTGCCGGGATTCCTGCCTCCGAGGCGGAGACAGCTGTCGGGAACGCCGTCATGCTGCTTTATACCCGCTATGTCTCGTCCAGGGACACTCTCCTGATCCACTCTTCGACTGTAGTAGACCGTGACGGATACGGATACGCGTTCCTCGGCAAGAGCGGCACCGGCAAGAGCACCCATTCCCGTCTTTGGATGGAGAATATCGGGGGGACCTGGCTTCTCAATGACGACAACCCTGTCGTCCGTGTCCTGGAGGACGGCTCGGTGCGCATATACGGCACCCCGTGGAGCGGCAAGACGCCCTGCTACAAGAACGACTCCGCACCCCTCAGGGCTATAGTCGATCTCGAACAGGCTCCCTTCAATGGGATATCCCGGCTGCCGCTGCTTTCCTCATACATGGCTTTCCTTCCCGCTTGCTCCTGCATAAGGTGGCTGCCGGAAGGGGAGGAAGGAGTCAGCAGGACAGTGGAGAAGACGGTCGGAATCGTCGCGTGCTACCACCTCAAGTGCCTTCCCGACGCTGATGCCGCGTTCGTGTGCAATAAAGAAGTATGCAAATGAAATATATACCGGTTTTCCATAATGCGATAAAAAATTATCGCTTTCCGATAATATTGACTATCGTTATCCAGTTTGTTCTGGTCGCGATCTCGCTCGGATATGTGTTCGTTTCCAAGTCCCTTGTCGACATAGCGACCGGCGAAACGGCTGTCCTGGAGCGCCTTGGGCTTCTTGGCTCGGAGAATGCCGCTCTCAAGGGCATAATAGTAATGGCGCTTGTGTTTGTCGCGCTTATTGTAGTGAGGGACCTTCTGCGCGGATGGAGGGGACTGCTCCAGACGAAGATATCGACTAAGATGAGGAACACCCTGCGCCAGCACCAGTTCGACGGCCTGCTCCGTCTGTCCGGTGACCTGAGGAGCCGTTTCCACTCGGGAGATGTCCTGAACCGTCTTCAGGACGATGTCTCGACCCTGTCTTCGGCCTGCTGCGTGACGATTCCCAATCTCATAGGCGCAGCACTCCAGTTCGTTGCAGCTTTCATCTACATGCTGCTCCTCCAGCCCAAACTCGCGTGGATCCTCGTAGTGATCCTTCCCGTCGGCATCTTCGGCGGCCGCTTCGTCATGGGCCGCATAAGGAGCCTCACCCTTGCTGTCCGCAAGAATGACAGCAAGGTACAGTCCCATGTCCAGGAAAGCCTCCAGCACCAGGTCCTCATAAAGACCCTCGAGTACGAGAGCGTCAATTCCTCCGAACTGGCAAGTCTCCAGGATGACCTCTACGGCAACACTATGAAGCGTGCCCGCTTCTCTATGTGGGCCCGCGTGATAATCGGCCTCACGATGGGACTGAGCTATGCTCTGGCCTTTATCTGGGGAGCTGTCGGCATACTCCACGGGGCAGTGACCTACGGTCTCATGACCGCCTTCCTCCAGCTTGTCGGCCAGCTCCAGCGCCCTCTCATGGAGATGAGCAGCGAGCTCCCGACACTCTTCCACTCGACGGCCTCCATCGACCGTCTGAACGAGCTTGGCGACCTTCCGAAGGAGCCTGCTGGCAATCCCGAGATGATGGAAGGGATTGCCGGCGTAAGGGTATCCAATGTTGACTTCACATATCCCGACGGCAAAGTAAGGATACTTGAGAACTTCTCCCACGACTTCGTCCCGGGCTCCCGCACTGCGATAATAGGCCCTACCGGAGTCGGAAAGAGCACTCTCATAAAACTGATACTTTCCCTCGAGAAACCCGACAGCGGCTCTGTCGAACTGTATGACGGCGAAGGGAATGTCAGACCTGTCGGGGCGGCGACAAGATGCAATCTCGTCTATGTCCCCCAGGGTAACAGCCTCTTCAGCGGATCGATACGCGATAACCTCCTTATGGGCAAGCCTGAGGCGGACGAGAATACACTCCGTGAGGCTCTGAGGGTAGCGGCGGCCGACTTTGTCTTCGACCTGCCTGAAGGTCTCGACACGCAGTGCTTCGAGACCGGCGGCGGACTCTCGGAGGGCCAGGCCCAGCGCATAGCGATAGCGCGCGCCCTCCTGCGTCCCGGCTCTGTGCTCCTTCTCGACGAACTCAGCTCAGCCCTCGATCCCGATACCGAGGCGACCCTTCTGGAAAGGCTCACGGCCCGTATGACAGGCCGCACTATCATATTCATCACCCACCGCGAGAAGATTGCGGAGCATTGTGACACTATATTGAAATTGGAGAAATAAAGATATGAAAATCAAACAGGGATTCACTCTCAGGACGATATGCAAGGAAAACATAATCTGTGCGACAGGTCTTGAGAACATCAACTTCAACAAGATGATCACCCTCAACAGGACCGCGGCTGAGGTGTTCCAGTTCGTAAAGGACAAGGAGTTCAACGCGGCTTTGATCGCCGCCTTCCTCAAGGGACAATACAAGGAGGTCGACATGGATCTCCTCATGTCGGATTCTGAAAAGCTTGTCGCTTCCTGGAAGGATGCGGGAATAATAGACGACTAGAAGATAAGGCCTCCAGCTATCTTGCGGAGGGCTTCGACGTCTTTCCTTTCGAGCGCCTTGGCGGAAGCCACGGCGCTTATCTGTTTGGTCCTGTGGGTGTCAGAGCCTATGGCCCTGTAGAGACCTTCCCTCAATATCCAGCGCGCTCTTCTTTTGACTTCCTTGCCGTAGTGACCGGTAATGGAGGAAGTGTTGAGCTGGAGGATCACCCCCATGTCGACTATGCTCCGGTAGTCCTCTTTAGTAAGATAGGGATATCTCTCGGGGTGGGCGAGCATGGGCCAGTAGCCTGCGGACTTTATCCTTGCGAGACTTCCCTTGAGGTTGATAGGTGGAGCCATTGTCGAGAATTCGACCAGCACGGTTTTGTTGGGGAAGGTCAGAAGGTCACCAGCGGCTAGCCTTTCGAAGAAGAGCGAATCCACCATATATTCGGCGGCGAGCTTAAGGCTCATTCCCGAGTCCACCTCGTTGCAGCATCCGCCTTCGGCAAGGAGGGACTTGAGTTCGCCGAAGCGCCCGAGAAGGAATTCGGTGCTGTTCGGGACATCTTCCATTATGTGGGGGGTGAGCCATACTTCCTTCACGCCCTTTTCACGCATCTCCGAAAGGGCGGCTATCGACGAATCGGAACGCTTGATCCCGTCGTCGACGCCGAAAAGTATGTGGGTGTGGATGTCTGTGGCACCCTTAAGGACGCCACTCTCTTCAAGGCTGTATTTCCTTGCGAAAATCATCAATCCTCGTCGTCGGATTCCTTGTTGTAGCCGTATCCGTAACCATATCCATGGCCGTAGCCGTATCCGTAACCATATCCGTAGCTGTACGTGCCGTACTTGCCGGCGTCATTGGTCACTCCGTTGAGAATTACGGCCATGTGGTTGTATTTGTTCTCGCGGTAGTTGGATTCGACGATCGGGAGGGCCCTCTTGTCCATGAGGCCGGAGCGGATTACGAATATGGACAGGTCAGCGAATTTCGTAATGATGGAGGCATCTGCAACGATCTCGACGGGAGGGCAGTCAAGGAAAATGTATTCGTACTGATTCTTGAGCTCTTCCATCATGGCGCCGAACTTGTCGGTAAGGAGAAGCTCGCTCGGGTTGGGCGGGATATTGCCGACAGGGATGAGGTCAAGGTTCTCGCTTATGTTGATAATGCCGTAGGATTCGGAGGCTCCGGCGAGATACTGGGCTACGCCTTCACTGGCCTCGCAGAGGGATTTGGAAAGGCTGGCTTTTCTCAGGTCGAGGTCCATCATAATGACCTTCGAGCCTTTGATGGCCATGCTCTGGGCCATGTTCATTGTCGTGAAGGTCTTTCCGGATCCGGGGTTGAAGGAAGTCATCATTATCGTCTTCGGTCCCTCGACGTTTCCGAGCATCATGTCGGTATTTGTGCGGAGGACACGGTAGGCTTCGTTGATCGCGTTGCGCTTGCCGCCCTTGACGACAATCTCACGTTTC
The DNA here is from genome assembly GCA_024398155.1 of Bacteroidales bacterium. Classification (GTDB taxonomy): domain Bacteria; phylum Bacteroidota; class Bacteroidia; order Bacteroidales; family UBA932; genus Cryptobacteroides. Next base: position 8,525 of record JAKSJS010000046.1, read on the forward strand.
TCCTCTTCCTTGCCCTTGAGTATTCTCCTGAGCTGCCTTTTGTTCTTCTTTTTCCTTTCGGGCACTTCGGCGAGGAAAGGAATGGTGAGAACGTCCAGGTCGGATTTGAGACGGACCTTCGTGTCGATTACCTTTATTATATAGAAGTAGGCGAAGGGAAGGCAGAGACCGATAAGTATGGCGGCAAGGAGGATCACCATCCTTCTCGGAGCAACGGGGGTGCTCGAGCCGTTAGGCGCCATGATGAGGCGGGTGTTGGCAACGTTCACGAGAGAGGCTATCTCGTTCTCCTCCCTCTTCTGGAGAAGGTAGATATAGAGGGATTCCTTGACTTTCTGCTGGCGCTCGATGGAGAGGAGCTGGAACTCCTGGTCGGTAGCTCCGGCTATGCTCTCGAGAAGGCCTTTCTCCTTGTCCTCGACAAGGCCGGCCTCCATCTCGAGGGTCGTGATCAGGTTGTCTACGGAGCGGACTATCGCAACCTTCATCGAGGCGAGGCTCTGGTTGCAGTCGGCTACGATCGGGTTGGTCTCGCCACTTCCGGCCTTGAGCTGGTCACGGTTGATGAGGAGCTTGTTGTACTCGGCTATCTGGGACTCGACGGAAGTCGAGGAGATGCCGGAGTTGGCGGGAATGAGGTCCTGGGAATGGGCGGGGTCGGCAAGATATGCTTTTATGAACTTGGCGCAGCTGATCTTGTTGCTGAGCTCGAAGCTCTTGCGGGCGTATTCGTTGGATTCGGCGAAATAGAGCTGGGACTCGTTCTTGACGTCGGTGAGGTTGTTCCTCTCCTTGTAGTTCTTGAGCTCGTTCTCGATTTCGCGGAGCTCCTCCTCGATAATCACGAGACGCTCGTTGATGAAGGCGGAGGTGTTGCGGGCGGAAAGGTTCTTGGCATTGATCCATTCACCGTTGTAGACATCGATGAGGGTCGTCAGTATCTCCTCGAGGCGTGAGGGGTAGCGTCCGCCCATCGTGAGGGCTATGACGGAGGTCTGCTTGTCGGGGACAGCGACGTTGAGCGCGCTGGTGTAACCTTTGGCGCGGAAATGGGCGCTGGCCCAGCTTATCCTCATGTCGTTGTTCCAGTTGCCGATATGGAGGGTGGGGAAGAAGGCGAGGACTCCGACGGGAGTCTGGAGGGTATCTCCGAGACATCCTTTGACGTTTACGTTCTTGAGGTCTTCCTTGCCGAGCTTGAATTCGTCTAGATAGAAGGTCGAGGGGCCGGTCTTGTGGAACTTGAACGAGAACCCGCTCTTAGTGTCGGAGGAGACGAGGGCCATCTCGACGGGGGTGTTGGAGGGGTCGAGGGCCACTTCGCGGAGTTTCTGGATTTCAGTGTAGGCAGTCTCGAGACCGAGACGGATTATCACCTTCTCCATAAGGTCGGGGGATGAGAAGGCCTGGACCTCGTTGTAGACGTTGTCGCTCGAACGGCTTATCATACGGCTCGTCGTGAAAGCGGCGACATCCCTTATGGCAGAGTTCTGGGCGCTCTCGTCTATGATGACTTTAGCGGTCCTGTTGTAGGTCGGGGGAGTCCTGTAAAGATAGAAGGCGGCGACTATGACGCAGAGGACCACGGCGGCAACATACCACCATATATGGTCCCACACCATGTGCCAGATATCGATGATCTTTATCTGGTTGTCCTCGGGGTCCTGGAGGTTTCTGGAGGGGTAATTATTGTTGGTTTCGTTCATGCTACATTCCGGATGAGTGAGGAATAATATTGACGAGAAGGGTCGCGAGGGTCGTAAGGAAGGAGGCGATGCTCACCCAGAGACTGATGCTCTTGGCGCTGTTCTCGTTGATTGTCGACTGGCCGGCCTTTACGGTATTGGGCTCGACGTATACTATGTCGTCCTGCTGGAGATAATAGGCGGGGGAGTTGAAAAGGTCGACGCTTCTCAGGTCAAGCTGGTAGATATTGCGCTCGCCGTTCTGCTCGCGGATGACGAAGACGCGGTCGCGGCGACCGAAGATCGTAAGGTCGCGGGCCAGCGAAAGGGCTTCGAGTATCGTGATCTTGTCGCCGGCTATAGTGAAGGTGCCGGGGGAGGCGACCTCTCCCATGACGGAGATCTTGAAGTTCATGAACTCGACAGTGACGACGGGGTCGTTGAGAAGCTGCTCGTTTATGAGAGCCTCCTTAATAAGCTTGCTGACCTCCCATCTTGTGAGACCGGCTACGTGTATCGAGCCGAGGACGGGGAAGTCGATGTTTCCTTCATTGTCCACTACATAACCGAGAAGGCGCTGGGTCGAGGAGGTCACGATCTCGCTGCCGGCCTGGTAGGAGGCGACGGGAAGGTTGAACATCCTTGCAAGTTCGGGGTTGCGGCTGGAGACGACGATGGACATCATGTCCTTGGGCTGGATTATGATGCCCTGGTTTACCGCCATTGACATGGCATCGCCCGTCTTGGCGTCCTGTATGTAGTTGATTTTCTTGTATGTACTGCAGGAAACGGCGAGGAGGAGTCCAACGACCGACACTGCGATGAGTCCAGTTATGTTTTTAAGTCCTTTCATTCTTTCTTGAGAATAGTGCATAATACGTTGCAAATCTACAAAGAACGCCGATAAAAACAAAAAAAAGACCACTCAAAGAGTGGCCTTTCTCTGGAATATATGGGTTGTCGGCTTATTCGCAGTAAACAGTGACGGCCCTTGCCTGGGTTTCGTCGCCTTCGACAGCTCCTCCGCTAGTTGCGCGTACTTTGTCGTTAGGCATGCCGTACTTGATGAAGAGGTAACCGACGTGGAGAGCACGCTTGTAGGCGAGGGCGCTGTTGAGGGCGCTGGAGCCGGTGCCTTTGTCCGCGTAGCCGGCGACTATGTAGCTCTTGTCCTTATCGGCATTCTCCACATAGTCCTTGACGCGTGCCTGTTCATCCTCGCTGAGGGTGGATTTGTTGATGTCGAAATAGAAAGTGGGGCATTTCTCGCGGTTGTCGACGTATACGGTGTCAACCTTGCTGGCGGCTTCCTTGAGTTCTTCGTTCTCCTTCTCGAGCTCGTCGTTTGCCTGGGCAAGCTCGTCATTTGCCTTCTCAGCATCGGCAAGAGCCTTCTCTGCGTCAGCAAGGGCTGACTTGGCGTCATTGACTTCTGAGGTCAGAGCGGCGGTGTTGCTTCTGGTCCAGTTGCTCTTGAGGATGTTGTAGGTGACTCCGGCAGTGAGGGAGAGATTTCCGGCCAATCCGCCTTCGGTCTGGATGAACTGCTCTCCCCTTGTGAGCAGGCCGCGTACATCGGCATAGATTGTCCAGTGCTCGGCAACTCGGAAATTGTTGAGCAGACCGAAACCGCCGGCCAACTCACGGCCGTTGGCGAACATCACACCCCAGTGGACATAGGGGACGAGATTGTAGATGCGTGTCTCCTTATATCCCCATATCTGGTTGGAGAGGTTCCAGAGCACATCTCCGTGAATATAGTCCAGATCGAATCTTTTGCCGTCAGAGACTTCGCCCTCAACTTTGCTGAAGAGGCCCTGCCAGCCCATGCGTACTCCGAAACAGGGATCGAACCATTTCCCGAACATTACGTCAATGGCGGGGCCGAAACCATGCTCGAGATTTTTTGAGATGACTCCGTCGGCGGTCCAGTTGACTCCGCCGCCGAGGCTTACGAACCAGTTGTCCCAAAGTTTGTTGGTCTCATATGGACCACGGACAATCTTTCCGTTCTCATCCCTGTTGTTGTCTTCCTGGGCGAAAGCGCAGAGGCCTGCGGCGAGGAGGACAAAAAGTGTCAAAAGCGCTTTTTTCATTATCTTTTCCTTGTTTTATAGTATTTATTCTTCCTTGGCGACCACTATCCTGCACTCGGTGGGATCCTCACCGGAGATGAGGCCTCCGACGTCAGCCCTTATGTTTTCGACGGGCATGCCGTACTTGAGGAAGAGGTAGCCTACGTTGAGTGCGCGCTTGTAGGCGATGGCCTCGTTGAACTCGACGCTTCCGGTACCCTTGTCGGCATATCCGAGGACTACATATTTCTTGGACTTGTCAGCGTTATTAACGAACTCCTTGACACGGGCTGCCTCCTCTGCGGAGAGCATTGACTGGCCGATTTCGAAATAGAACACATTCGGCTCCTTCTCCTTATCCGCCTTTTCGTCATCCGACTCTCCGGCGGCGGGCTGCTCATCAGCTGCAGTTTCTTCAGCGGACTGGGCCTCTTCTCCGGCAGGCTCGGCGACGGGCTCTTCCTTGGCGGTTTCCTCTTCGGCGGCGGCAGCAGCCTCGGCTTTCTCAGCCTCTTCGAGGGCTTCCTTGGCGTCGTTCGCGTCAGCGGACTCGGAAGAAGCTCTCTTCCAGCCGGTCTTGCCGATGTTCCAGGTTACGCCGGCGGTGAGGGAGAGGTTTCCACCGACACCTTCCATGCCTTCGATGAAGTGGTTTCCACCGGTAAGGATACCGCGGAGGTCGGCGTAGATGGTCCAGTGCTCGCAGAGGCGGAAGTTGTTGAGGAGACCGAAGCCGCCGGCGAAGTTGTTGCCGTTGGCTACGAGGGCTCCGAGATGGGCGTAGGGAACGAGGTTATAGATTCTGGATTCCTTGTATCCCCAAACGGTGTTGGAGAAGTTCCAGAGGAGGTCGGCGTGGATATAGTCGAGAGGGAACCTGTTGTCTACCTCTTCGCCTTCGAAGGT
>JAKSJS010000047.1 GCA_024398155.1 Bacteroidales bacterium
TCGCGGGTGGCCGTGACTTCGACTGTGAGAGCAGATTCATCTTCAAGGAAAGTAAGAGTCTCTGGGGTGATGACAATCTTAGCTTCTCCGGAGATGGGGTCAGGTTTCTGGCAACCGGCAAAAAGGGCTGCAGAGGCCATCATTGCGATGAATAGATTTTTAATTTTCATATCAGTTGTTATTATTTGTGTTACTTGCTTTCCGCTTACGTACGCGCCACACGCAGCGAGCGCGCACCTTTGTGCGCCCGCGTACGAGCGCACAGTCGTACAAATTTAAGATATTTATCAATAAGTTGAAAGCTTCTGAGGGATTATATGCATTTTACCATGCATAAACCGCCTCACACAAATCATTTTATGCAAAATTTCACTCCCCTGGTACAGTGTTCCTCGACGACAAACCACTCTGTCGCGGGAAACTCCGCCTCTGTCGCGGGCATTTCCCGCGACACTCCACAATTCGGCGAAAAATAGCGCCTCTGTCGCGGGCATTTCCCGCGACAGAGGCACTATTTCCAGCCATGCTATAGGTCCAAGAATTTCCTGATTTCCTTGTCTGTAGCACCTACTTCACTTTTGAAAAGTCTTGCAAGTCGCATCTTGAACTTTCCATCAAGTCCAGCAGCTCGTGATTCTCTCATGTCGTATCCTTCACGCATCGAAATCCTGATCATCTGATAATAATGCATATAATTCTCCATATCCCAATCATCACTTACGTTGTATTCCTTCCCACGGTACTGATCAAGAGCAGCAAAAAACGCGTCCAGGCTTCCCCACCTCCCTATGATTACAGAATAATCCAAGACATTATATGACGAAATTATAATGTCCGCCAATTGCCGCTGCTCTTTTTCAGAAAGAGCATTATAGCGCTTCGACTGGAAGAATTCATATGTGACTGCCTTCCTTGCTTCAAACATCTTTCTGACCTTTTTAACCAAATATCTCATATCGTCTGAAGCTTCTTCAAAGTCATACGGTTCCGAAAACGGAGAAAACAGTCTCCTTGTCGGTCCATCACCCGAAGGATTCGCCGGATTGTAATATCGCAGAAAATTCCATCGGTAATCTCGCGCCGACGTAACTGCCCTTTTCTTTATCGGATTATTGGCAATGTATATGCAATTGTCAGAAATATCATCCTGGGTTAATTTCGGATCATTGCCATACGATTTCTTGAACACAGACCCGGAGAGACCATAATGACGGTTATAAATAAATGCGAATGTCCACGTCACTGCCTGCATGAAATCAGCCATATCCTCCGCTCTCCGAAAGGACGCCTGAATATGGAAGTGATTTATCATTATTACCAACTGATAAATCTTGACGTTATATTGCAGAGACTTTATTGCAATCAGTGTATACAATAGAATATAGTCTGCAAGGGTACAGAATAATACCGAGCCAGAAATGGAGATTTGAAATAAATGCTGGCATCCGCGATTGTAGAAAGTTCTTTTTGGAGTCATAATTCAAGATATTGTTAAATCCATTCTGAGGCTAAGTAACACATAAAAAGCAAATAGGCAGCAGAATAATTGCAAACTCCATAAATGATTTTTCTGTTTTTGGCTTAAAACCATAAAAGATGATATTCCATACTACTTTTTTGCACGGATGATTAAGACTTTTAACCAGAATTGTTGTGCATAATTCATATAAAAATGTCCTCTCTGTCGCGGGCATTTCCCGCGGCAGAGGCAAGGTCTCCCGCGGCAGAGGCAGGAAAGAGGCAGAAAAGAGGTGGTGTCGCGGGAAATGCCCGCGACAGAGACAGGGTTGCCCGCGACAGAGACAGGGAGAGGGCGTGAGGCAATGTAAGCCACGCCTGAATCAAAAAAAGCGGACTGCCCTCACGGGCGGTCCGCTTAACGTGGAAGTATACTGAAAGCTTTCGCTTAAGTATTCGTGTTTTGGGAACTAAGCGGGATCAACAATCCAGTCGTCGATGTTTCCGCCAGCATTGTAGCCCTCGTTGAAACCGGAATTGTTGCCGGAATCCTCATCGTCTTTCCAATCCTCGATGCCGACTCCGCTTTCACCGTCCTCTTTCCAGTCGTCGATACCGATGTTTCCTTCACCGCTATCGCCTTCGTCACCTTCAGCAGAGCCGTAAGTGATAACGATCTTGAAGAAGTAGTTGGCGTTGGAACCGTTCGTAATCATGAAGAAGGTCGGCTTGGAAGAAGCAACGTCGAACGTGTAGACATTGGCAGTAGCAGTCTTTTCTGCACCATTGTTGTCTTTGCAAGCAATCTGGGCAGTGGTAGGAGTCACTGAACTTGATACAACAGCGTTTCCTGTAGGTTTGACAGTAGTACCGGTAGTCAAAGTAAAGTCTTTGTTGGTCTGGGAATAAACAGCGATCTTCTTGATGACGGAGATTCCGGTCTTGTTATAAATATAACCCGCAGTGGAGCCGGACTTCCTGAACTGGATAATTTCTTTGGCGCCATAGCCTGAAGGTGTATTCTTGGTGTTATACATAACACCACCGTAGACGAACTCATTATCGTCAACTTTGATGGTCTTATCTTCAGAGGGGTATGAAGAGCCGAAACCGCTCGTAGGAAGGATGACGATATCCTTGTCAGTAACGGGAGCGGAAGAGTCAGTAACGGTTACGGCGCAGGTGGCGGAAGCGGCTTTGTACTCGGAAGTAGCCTCGGTAGCAATCGTGATGGTTGCGTTACCGGCGGCGACAGCGGTAACAAGACCGGAAGCGTCAACTGTAGCGACAGCCTCGTTGCTTGAAGTGTAGGTCATAGCGATGTTACCGATGTTGGAAGCCTCGATCTGGGCGGTAGCGCCCTTCTCGATAGAGAGGGTAGCGGTAGCCGTGATGACGTTGTCCTGAAGAGGCTTTTCAGCAGAGAACTTGACGTTCTTGACCTCGACTGTACAAGCAGCGGCATCGGTAGAAACGTATACGAAGGCGAACTTGATGGTCTTTCCGGCAAATGCAGAGAGGTCTACAGTCTCGGCATACCAGGTCCAGGAGCCGGAAGAAGGTATGTTCTTGAACTCGACCTTGGTCTTTTCCTCGCCATTGATGACATAGCCATAGAACGCATTGGGATAATCACTGGCGGTTCCAAAGTTCATAGCAAAGTCGAAGGTGAGACCTGCATAACCGGAGGCGGGCATTTCGATTTCGGGAGAAACGAGCCAGCTCTCGGAAGCGTGGTTCTTGCTGCTGAAGTATGAGGAGGCCTTTGCACAGTGGTTCGTGGCATCGAGTTTCCAAACGTAGGTTGAGCCTTCAGGAAGCTTGACGTCATTGAGCTTGAAGTCACCGAAGCTGGAAGCGAAGCTCTCCTCGTAAGGAAGGGTCTTGGCGGGAACGACAGCGGCTTTCTGGTTGACCGTAACCTCGAAGGACTTGGTCTCGACGTCATCCTCGGTAGCAACTGTTACAGTGTAGGCAACGGGATCGGCGCCCTCGTTTGCAGCGAAGGAAACGGTGATCTCACCGGCACCCTCACCGGAAGCGGGCTCTACGGTAGCACCGGTAGAAGCGGTAGCGGTCCAGGCGGCATTACCGGAAACGGTAATCTTGGCGGAAGTCGCGTCAGCCTCAACTGTAATCTCCTCAGGAGTTACGCTGAAGGTCTTCACGTCCTCATCAGCGGTGAAGTGAGCTGCATCCCAGATGCCGAACTGATGCTTGGTGGCTCCATCCTTGATAAAGATGGTCGGGAAACCGATCATGTCGCCGACAGCGCCGTCATTGATTGCATCGAGGCCCTTGACACCGGCACGGAGAAGCATAGTGTTCTCGCCCTGGGCGAGTTCACCATCGCGGTCATCGCCACCGATACCATCGGTTACGGTGATGTCCTCGACAAGGATTCTCATGCTGATGTATTTCTCGAAGTTGGCCTCGAGAGCGGCAAGGGTAAGGGTAGTAAGAGGAATTTCGGTTCCATCAGTAACAGTAGCCTTGGTAAGATCCATAGAGGAGAGTTCCTTGAGGCCGCTGTATACATAGCCTTCACCGGAGATGATACCGCTAATCTTCTGGCCGGCAGTGAAGGTTGTAGTGGAAGCGTTGTAATAAAGGATAGCTCCGGAAGCATCCTCGATGAAGACGTTCTTGCCATTGACATAAGTAACTACGGCGTCGGTGAGGTTGGCGGCATAAGTTGACTTTTCGGAGCTGGTTCCGGTGATTACCTCGCAGAGCTCGGCGATAGTCTTGGGCATATCGTCAGCAGCGATGCCCTTGGCCTGGGTCAAGGTCATGGTAACGTCAGTGAGACCTTCGCTCTTGAGGGTGAAGGAAGCGGTTCTGGCGTTCTCGGTATCGGTATTCTCGGTAACGGTAACCTTTACTGCAGCGGACTCGGTGCCGGTAGAGGGCTCGATGGCGGTTACCCAGTCGTAGTCCTCGTCAGCGGTAAGAGTCCAGCTCTTGCCGGCTTCAAGGTTCTTGGCTACGATGTCGAAGGTAGCCTCGAGGGTAGTGGCAGTGATCTCAACGGCATTGTTCTTCACGTTGATTGAAGGAAGAGCGGTGTTGAGGAAGGAGAAATCGGAAATCTCCCAAGTAGCGCCGGCAGAGGCGTCGGAGGTGTATACGAAAGCGATCTTGATCTTCTCACCGCAGTAGGAGGAGAGGTCGATGTCGCCGGACTCCTCGAAGGTCCAGTTCTGGTCGCCCCAGTGGATGAGGTCGTGCTGGATCTTGGTCCATGTCTCACCACCGTCCTTGGTTACCTGTACGTCAAGATATGAATCAGGGGCGTAGTTGTAAGTGTGGTTGAAGGAAAGGATCGCAGTCTCCTCGCCGGTAAGGTCGAATGCGGGAGAAATGAGCCATGCCTCGGAAGGATGGTTGGAGCCGACATAGGCGGAAGCCTTCATGCCATACTGCGCATCCTGGGCCCAGATGTAGGAGAGCTCATCGGGATTGCTTACAATGGAGAATTTCCACTTGGTCATATCCTCCTTGAAGTTGATGGTATAAGGAAGGGTCTCGACGAGAAGATCCTCGTCACCGTCCTGGGTTACAGGGATCTCGGCCTTGCAGCCGGTGGCGGCGAAGCTTACTGAGCCCTCGCGGGGAAGGCCGACCTTGCCGTTCGCATCGACATTGTCCTTGGCAACAATCTTGACGGAAGTCTGGCCGGTACCAAAGGCAGGCTCGACATCGATCCAGTCGGAAGAAGTGGAGATCCAGTCGCCGTCGCAGGAAACCGTAACGGAAACGGGAGTCGCATTCTGGGCGACGAAGTTGATTGCATCACTCGGACTGACCTCGATGGTCGTTCCGAGGAGGGCAGCCTCGGGCTGGCAGGCCGCGAACATGGTCGCGGCCGCCATCAAGGCTATAAGGGATTTGAAAATATTCTTCATATCGGAAATTGGTTATGTAGCTTAGAATGTGAGTTTCAGACCGACCTGGAGTCTCCAGCGGGAAATGAAGTCGCTGTAGTTGATCTGGTTCTGATCGTAGAAGGTGTAGGTCGGAGTGAAGTTTCCGTCCGCATCCTTGTTGATGGCGGAGATGTCGAGGATGGTACGGTTGTATGCGCTTGCATAGTACATTCCCCAGTTCCTGTTGAAAAGGTTGGAAGCGTTGAGGAGGTTGACGTTGATCTGGATCTTGCGACCGTGAGCCTTGTCGTAGAAGATGTCCTCAGCTACGGAGAAGTTGAAGTGGTGCTCGACGGGAGCGAGACCTGCATAGCGGGTGGACCACTGGCCACGATGGCTGGAGAGGTACTTGTCACCGCGGATGAAGTTCTCGAACTTGGCGGCATCAGCTGCGGAAGCCCAGTTCATCGCCACGAGTTCGTCCTGGGTAGGGATGTACATGAGGGAGTTGCCTTTCTGGCCGTCACCGTTGAAGTCGAGGCTGGCCTCTTTCATTGTGTAGCAGTATCTCTGGCCCGAGCCGCCCTCATAGGTGAGAGTAACCGTAGTCTTGAGGACCTTGGCATAGACGGGAGAAGTGTACATTGCGACGAAGTTCCATTTGTGAGGCTTGTCGAAGAGGGAATAGGAGAGCTCGTCGGAGTTGGTGTCGATCGAGTAGTTGTATTTCCAGTTCGAGTAAGCTACGGAAGAAGTACCGTCGTTTACGGAATAGGAGTGGCCGAAGGTGTAGGAAGCCATGAGGTCAAGACCGAAGTCGAAGCTCTTCTGGACCTGGGCGCTTACGGAGTAGGTGTAACCCTTGTTCGTGTTGCCGAGGCTTACGATAGTCGAGTAGGCATCGCCGTAGGCTTTGTAGTGGGGAGCGACAGAAGCGTGGTTGGTCTCAGCAGTGGCAGCGTTCACGCCGTATACCTTACCGTCCTGATAGATAGCCGCATTGTAGAAGAAGACGTTGTTGAGGGTCTTCGAGAAGAGGGCGTCGAGGGTGATCTTCCAACCGCCTTCGAATTCCTGGTCGAAACCGAGGTTGGCACGGAATACCTGAGGATATTTGAACTTGTTGTTGAGGGTGTTGATCGTACCGCCGGCGTTCTTTCCGGACTCTACGACGCCGGCCTTGATCACGTCAGTGTAAGGATCGCTGGTAGCAGGCACCTCAGTAGGCTTGACAGATGAAGAACCGTTGAGGGTGACGGACTTGGTCTCCATACCCGTGTTGTTGTAAGCATTGGATAGCCAAACGAAAGGAACGCGGCCGGTGAAGAGGCCTGCGCCACCACGGAGAAGGCTCTTGTGGCTGTCATTGAGGAACCAGCGGAAACCTACGCGAGGAGAGAAGAGGACACTGGCCTTGGGGGTCTCACCGACATGCTCGTTGAAAGAACCGAAAGTGCCGGCATCAGCCTTTGCGTTGAAGTCCTCGTTTACAGTAGGATGGTTGAGGAGGACAGGGAGGTCGGCGCGGAGACCGTAGGTAAGAGTGAAGTTACGGCCGGGCTTCCACTCATCCTGGGCGTAGAGACCGAACTCGGCTGCATAGGTAGAGGCAGCCCAGATGGTCTCACCACCGGTGATCTCGGGATCTGCGAACTTGTAGTCGTACTGGTTGGGGTTGTTGTTGAAGAAATCAGCAAGTGTGGCGAAGGTGTACTCACCGTAGGCGTACTGGATGAAGACGTTGTTGAACTTGAAGATCTCGTTGTGGGTACCGACGGTTATGTTGTGGTTGCCCTTGAAGATCGAAACGTTGTCGGTAATCGTGTAGGTGTCGGAAGCCATCGAGTTGGCGCCGGAGGAGTACTCGGTACCGAGGTTGAAGGTTATGTTGTCACGGATATACATCGTGGCGCCGGGATAACCGGGCTCGCGATGGTCGCGTACGATGACGGCCGTTGCGCGGAACTCGTTGGAGACGCAGTCGCTCACGCGGGAGTTGAGCTCGGCGACGACAGTGTTGGTCCAGTTGACCTGCTTGTAGGAGGAGTTGTTGAAGTAGTAGGTCGAAGCACCGGAGCCGTACTGGTCAGCGAAAGCGTTGGCGAGCTGGTAGCGGACCATGAGCTTGTTGGAGTCGTTGATGTTCCAGTCGAGACGGAGCATCGCGTTGATGGACTGATCTACAATCTGGTGGGCGGAATAGGACTCGGAGTAGGAAGCATCGGGGTTGTAGGTCTTCTGGTAGTGGTCGAGGATAGCGTCGGCCATAGCGGGGTTGAAGACTTTGCCGAGATTTTCTCCGTTGTAGGTAACTTCGCTCTTGAGAGGCTTGTTGATGTAGGCGTTGCCGTCTCCGTCAGAAGGGAAGTAGATGTTGGGGTAGCTCTTGCGGTAGAACTCGCCGGAAGCGAAGATGAAGAGTTTGTTCTTCACGATAGGAGCACCGACCGTAAAGCCGTAAGTCTGGGCAAGCTCCTGGGTGTATTTCGTACGGATACCCATACCGGTCTTGTTGCCGTCGACGTCGTATTCAGGGTCGAGGGAAGGGAGAGCCATGGGGTCGCTCATGTCGGTCGTACCGGGAGTCGTACCGACCATGTCCTGGTTGAAGATATAGGCGTAAGCGCTGCCCTTGACGGTGTTCGTACCGGACTTGGTGATCGCGTTGATGGCACCGCCGGTGAAGCCGGACTGGCGTACATCGAAAGGAGCGACTACAACCTGGACCTCCTCGATAGCGTCCATGGAGACGGGGTTGGAACCGGTCTGACCGCCGTTCGTACCGGAAGCGGCAAGACCGAAGGAGTCATTGGCGACAGCACCGTCGATCTGGAAGCTGTTGTAGCGATTGTTGGAACCGGCGAAGGAGATACCGCCGTTCTTGTTTACGGAAGCCTGGGGAGTGAACTTGACTATGTCATAGACGGACCTGTCAATCGTAGGGAGGTTCTCGACCTGGGCCTGGGAGAAGCTTGCGCCGGCACCGGTCTTGGAAGCGTTGAAGGAGGCGTCGCTCTGGACAACTACGGCATCAAGTTCGTTGGAGGGAAGCATCTTCACGTCGAGTTCGTAAGGCTCACCGAGTTTGAGGGTGATGTTGTTGTACTCGAGAGTTGACATCCCAAGGTAAGAGATCTGGATCGTGTAGGGACCACCGGCTCTCATACCGTTGATAACGTACTGACCGGAATTGTTAGCCACAGCGTAGTACTGTGTACCGGAGGGAACGTGCGTTGCGAGGACTACGGCGCCTTCGAGAGGCTCGCCGGTCGTCTCGTTCACGCGACCATTGAGGCCGGATGTCGTGACCTGGGCAAGGGCAGTGACACCCGCAAGCATTACCGCAAGAGCGGAAAGGAGAAACTTGAATGACTGTTTCATAAATGGTTTGTTGGTTGATATTTTATGTGTTGTGATAAATCAAACTGTTCCAATCCCCCACGCACACGCGTGCAAGGACTTGCAAAAATAACGATAAGCATCGGTAAAAACTACAATTTCGAAATAATTTTTCATCTATTTTTTTATTTCATAAAAAGTGGGGAATATCCATTGCCGGATTGTTTTTTTGGCGTACCTTTGCCGACCAATACCCATGAGGGAATGTGGAAGGATTTGCATAGCTTGCAACCACATTAAAAAACTGCTAAAAAACAATGAAATATCTATTTACGAGTGAGTCGGTGTCCGAAGGACATCCCGACAAAGTTGCGGACCAGATCTCGGACGCAATCCTGGACGAATTCCTTAGAAAAGACCCTTCTTCAAGGGTGGCGTGTGAAACTTTCTGTTCTACCGGACTGGTAGTGGTCGGAGGTGAAGTAAGCTCCGAAGCCTACGTCGACATCCAGACAGTCGCACGCCGCGTCATCAACCGCATAGGCTACAACAAGGCCGAATACATGTTCGACGGCAACAGCTGCGGCGTCATCTCCGCGCTCCATGAGCAGAGCGGCGACATAAGTCGCGGCGTAGCGAGGGAGAAGGAGGAGGACCAGGGCGCCGGCGACCAGGGAATGATGTTCGGATACGCCTGCCGCGACACGAAAGAGTACATGCCTCTTCCTCTCGCCCTGAGCCACCTCACGCTCCGCGTACTTGCGGACATCCGTCGCGAGAACCCCTCGCCGATGCCTTATCTGAGGCCTGACGCCAAGAGCCAGTTCACTGTCGAATATGACGACGAGACCCACCGTCCCGTACGCATCCATACGATAGTCGTCAGCACCCAGCATGACGAGTTCGACGAGGACGGAAAGATGCATGAGAAGATCACCGAGGACGTACGCAACATATTGCTGCCCAGAGTAATAGCCAGTCTTCCCAAAGAGACTGCGAAACTCTTTGACAAGGACCTTATCCTCCATGTCAACCCGACAGGAAAGTTCGTCATCGGCGGTCCCCACGGTGACACCGGCCTTACCGGCCGCAAGATCATAGTCGACACCTACGGAGGCAAAGGCGCCCACGGCGGCGGAGCCTTCTCGGGCAAGGACCCCTCGAAGGTCGACAGGAGCGCCGCCTACGCCGCGCGCCATATAGCCAAGAACATGGTTGCCGCCGGCATCGCCGACGAGATGCTTGTCCAGCTCAGCTACGCGATCGGAGTCGCTAAGCCCGTCAGCATCTACGTCAACACCTACGGCACTGCCGCAATATGCCCCAAGACCGGAAAGCAGATGAGCGACAGCTACATCGCCTCCAGGATCGGTGAGATCTTCGACCTCCGTCCCGCGGCTATAATCAAGAGGCTCAAGCTCAAGAACCCCATCTACGAAGTCACCGCAGCCTACGGCCATGTAGGCAGAAAGCCCTACAAGGCCGAGGTCGAGCTCGTCGAGAAAGGCCGCACAGTCAGGAAGGGCGTATGGTTCTTCAGCTGGGAGAGGCTCGACTGTGTGAAGAAGATAAAAGAGGCCTTCGGCCTTTAGTCCCCCGCTATGCCCAAGGCAAAGAGTTCCATAGAGATAAAGAACAGGAGAGCCTCGTTCGATTACGAATTCCTCGAGACCTTCCAGGCCGGGATAGTCCTGTCCGGAAGCGAGATCAAGTCGATCCGCGCGGGCAAGGCCTCCCTTGTCGACGCCTACTGCTACTTCAGCCTGGCCGGGGAACTTTTCGTAAAAAACATGCACGTCGCAGAATACGCCTGGGCCAGCAAATGGGGCGAGATGACCCCGAAGCGGGACCGCAAGCTGCTCCTTACAAAGAAGGAACTCCGCAAGCTCCGCAGGGCAGTCAAGGAAAAGGGGCTCACGATTGTCGCGGTGAAACTCTACATAGCGGACAACGGATACGCAAAACTCCTCATCGCCCTCGCGCGGGGAAAGAAAGAGTACGACAAGCGCGAATCGATGAAGGAAAAGGATATGAAAAAAAGGCTCTCAGAAATTTGAGAGCCTTTTTTGATATTTGCTTTGTAATAATTACTCGGCGAGGGAGAATCTCTTGAAGACAACGACTTTAGCCTCTTTGTCAGCGGCGGCGAGAGCCTCCTTGACGGGAGTCTTGCCATCAAGCATCTGGTAGCCCTGCTCCTCGAGAGTGTTCTCTTTGTAGAACTTCTGGATACGGCCATTGGCGATGGACTGTATCATCTGCTCGGGAAGGTTGGCGGCTTTCTGCTCGGCAACGGTCTTCTTGATTTCACGGGCCTTGTCAGCCTGCTCGGGAGTGAGCCAGCCTTTGGCAGTGTTGGACTGGATGTGGTCCTCGCTGTCGCAGTGGGCGGGGTTGATGCCGGCTTTCTTGAGAGCGGCCTCAACTGCCTTCTGGATCTGCTCCTCTTTGGTCTTCTCAACAGCTACCTGGTACTCTTTCTCGACTACGTCCTTGGGACAGTCGGCAGCGGAGATGGATACAGGGTTCATGGAAGCGACCTGCATGGCGATACCCTTTGCGAGTTCGGCGGGAACTTCCTTGTTGAAGCCGACGAGAGCGCCGAGCTTGCCGTTAAGGGCGTGGATATAAGCGGCGATGAAGGGAGCCTCGACAAGAGCATAAGCTACGAGGACATGCTTCTCGCCGGTCTTACCGGTCTGCTGGGTGATAGCGTCTTCTACAGTGCGGCCGTCAGCCATTACAGTAGCCTTGAGGGCCTCTGCATCAGCAGGGAGAGCGGCGATAGCTGCGTCGGCGATAGCGTCAGCAAGAGCCTGGAATTCAGCATTTTTGGAGACGAAGTCGGTCTCACATCCGAGGCAAACCATGACGGCTTTGTTACCGGCGATACGAGCCTTTACAGCACCCTCGCTGGTCTCGCGGTCAGCACGCTTGGCGGCTACGAGTTTACCTTTTTCGCGGATAATATCCTGGGCTTTCTTGAAATCGCCTTCAGCCTCTACGAGAGCCTTCTTGCAATCCATCATACCGGCACCAGTCATTTGACGCAATTTCATTACGTCAGCGGCTTTGATTTCCATAGTGTGAATGGGATAAAAAAAGTTAATTATTCTTCAGAAGCCTCTTCCTTGGGAGCGCGGCGGCTGCGGAGTTTCCTTCCAGCGGGAGCTGCTTTCTCCTCGGTTTCCTCGGGAGTCTCTTTCTCTTTCTCAAGCTTCCTTTCCTCCAAACCCTCGTTGATGGCAGCGCAGCATACGTCCATGATGTAAGCGATGGACTTGGCGGCATCGTCATTGGCCGGAATCACATAATCAATAGGGGTGGGATCGCAACAAGTATCAACCATCGCGATAACCGGAATGTTAAGACGATTTGCCTCTTTGACGGCGTTCATCTCTTTCTGTACGTCCACTACGAAAAGGGCTGAGGGAAGGCGGCTCATATCCTTGATGGAGCCGAGGTTCTTCTCGAGTTTGGCTCTCTGACGGTCGACCTGGAGGCGCTCACGCTTTGCGAGAGTGTCATAGGTACCGTCCTCTTTCATCTTGTCGATGACGTTCATTTTCTTGACAGCCTTGCGGATGGTGGGGAAGTTGGTAAGCATACCACCTGCCCAACGCTCTGTCACATAAGGCATACCGACAGCGCCAGCCTTCTCGGCTACGATGTCCTTTGCCTGTTTCTTGGTGGCTACGAAGAGTACCTTCTTGCCGGAAGCGGCAAGCTGTTTGAGTACTGCAGCAGCCTCGTCGATTTTTACTACGCTCTTATGGAGATCAATGATATGGATACCATTTCTCTCGATGAAGATATAAGGTGCCATCTTAGGGTTCCACTTGCGGGCAAGGTGACCGAAATGACATCCATTATCGAGCAATTCTTGGAAATTTGTTCTAGGCATTGTTGCTTTTAATTTTTTGTTTTTAATTTTTTCTCTGGGGCTTTCCTTCAACCCCATCGAACTCTTTTCTTTAACCGGGAAGTAGCGTTTCGGACGGTCTTTCCGGTTTTCCGCAATCACGGCAATCTTTCGGTTGTCAGGGGCGGCTCACGCCACCATCTCTGAGATCACGAAGATTTGATAATAGTGACCGGATTGTGCTTCTTTGTAAATCAGTCCGCGATTAACGTTTGCTGAACTGGAAGCGACGACGTGCACCAGGCTGACCAGGTTTCTTACGCTCGACTTCACGGGAATCACGGGTAAGGAAGCCGGCGGCTTTGAGGGTTGAGCGGTAAGCCTCTTTATCAGCCTCGCAGAGAGCGCGGGCGATACCGAGTCTGAGAGCTTCAGCCTGTCCTTTGATTCCACCTCCGTCGAGGTTGGCCTTGATGTCAAACTGACCCTCTGTAGCTGTAACAGCGCAAGGCTGGTTTACGATGTAGCGGCGAGTGTCCTCCTTGAAGTAATCTTCGAGTTCACGGCCGTTGATGGTAAT
>JAKSJS010000048.1 GCA_024398155.1 Bacteroidales bacterium
TGAAACAAAACTATATCCGTAGGATTAATGTCTGAATTAACAAAACATTAACAACAAAGCAACCAAGATTAATAAATTTATTTAAAAATATTAATACCCTCTTGAACCGAAAATGGCGGTGCCGATGCGGACCATGGTGGAGCCTTCTTCGAGGGCGATCCTCCAGTCGGAGGACATGCCGATAGAGAGGATATTGAAGTCCTTCAGCTCGTGGAAGGTGTCCCTGAGGTAGTCGAAGAGGTCGGTGGCTCTCTGGAAGTCGGCCTTCACGGTCGCTTCATCATCAGTGTTGGTTGCCATCGCCATTATGCCGCAGAAATTTACGCCTTTGTATTTGCCGTTCACGGCGTCGAAGAGCAGGTCGACGACCTCTTCGTCATAGAATCCCTGCTTGGTCTCCTCCTGGGCTACATGGACCTCTAGAAGGATATTGACGGTCCTCTGATTGGAAACAGCCCACTTGTCGATCTCTTTCAGGAGATGGACACTGTCGACAGACTGGACGAGGGAAACGTACGGAAGCACCATCTTCAGCTTGTTGGTCTGGAGATGGCCTATGAACTGCCATTCTATATCGGGACAGGATTCAGCGAGTTCCGCTACCTTCTTCTCCAGTTCCTGGGGTCGGCTCTCGGCGAAGATGCGCTGGCCGGCCTCATAGGCCTCCCTTATCGCCTCGGACGGGTGGAATTTGGAAACTGCCACTAGGGTAGCGCCCTGTGGCAGTTCCTTTATGATAGTTTCGAGATTTTCCTTAACCGGGGACATTATCTTCTCTTTGCGTTCTTTGCCTGAGCGGCCTGCATCTTCTGGGCCTCTTCGAGACGCTGCTGCCACTTGCTCTTCGGTAGAGCCTTGCCCTGGTTGGCCTTGAGGGTCGCAAGGATCTCGTCGGGCTTCACGAACCACTTCTTGATTGCCCAGTTCTGACCCATCGTGAGGACGTTGGACAGGAAGTAGTAGTAGCTGAGCGCAGAGGAGAGGTTATTACAGATGAAGAGCATCATGATAGGCATCATCCACTTGCTCATGAAGTTCATCGCCGCCATCGAAGGATCGTTCGCATTGGGCTGCTGGTTGACCGTCATCTTCGAGAAGAAGAACATCGTGACGCCCATGAGGAGGGCGAAGAGCGATACATGGTCACCATAAAGAGGTATGTTGAAGCCCAGGTCGAGGATAGAGTCGTATGCGGAAAGGTCTTCTGCCCAGAGGAAACGCTGCTGGCGAAGTTCGATGGACGCAGGGAAGAAGCGGAACATTGCCCACAGGACAGGGAACTGGAGGAGCATCGGGAGACATCCTCCCATGGGACTCACTCCGGCCCGCTTGTAGAGGTCCATCTGGGCCTGCTGTTTCTTCATTGCGTCTTCCTGTTTGGGGTACTTCTCGTTGAGCTTGTCGATCTCGGGCTTGAGGGCGCTCATCTTCGCGGACGACATGTAGGACTTGATCGTGAGCGGGGAGATGACGATCTTGAGGAGTATCGTCATCAGGAGGATGATGAGGCCGTAGCTCTTGATGAAGCGGCCGAGGAAGTGGAAGGTCGGGATTATGACGAAACGGCTGATCCATCCGACAAGGTTACCTCCTAGGGGAATGATCTTCTCATACTTGCGGTCATAGGACTTGAGGATATTGAAGTCATTGGGGCCGAAGTAGAAGGACATCGGGACGGAGACAACCTCGGAGGTGCGGTCAAGCTCAGCTCGAAGGCTGGCCGTACAGGTCATGAGGTTCCTTGCGGGATCGTCCTCGGGGGCATACTTAATCGAGAGGTCGGCGGAGGAGAACTCATCGCCGGCAGTGAGGATAGCGGAGAAGAACTGCTGCTGGAAGGCAACCCACTTCATGCGGTTGTCGATCCTCTTCGAGCCGTCGCGGCCGCGTCCGAGCTCGAGGGGCTTCTTGTCGTCGGAGAAGTAGTAATCCATCTTGGAATACTGTTTCTCGTTCTTGTAACCCTTCTCGCAACGGGGTATCCTTGCACCCCAGTCGATGTCGATCATAGAGACGCTGCGGGGAAGGACGGGATCCATGCCGACAAAGGAAAGGTTGTCGGAGAGCATGTAGCTGTCGGCGGGAAGGGTATACTTCTGCTCGATGTAGCCGCCGCATACGAATCCGAGCCTGAAGACTATCGAGGAGTCTGTCTGCTCGGCAACATCAAAGACGAAATCCTTCGTGTTGATGTATTCTCCGGTGTAGACCTTTATGGCGAAAGTGCTCTCGTCGGGCTTTATGAGGAAGAGGCCCGTCGAGTCGTACTCCCTGTTGTAGTAATAGAAATCCTTGACCTTGACGGAATAGGGCTGGGCGCCCTTTGTATTGAACTCGATACGTACCTTGTCGTTCTCGAGGGCTACGATCTCGGAAGCCTTTGCGGAGGATACGGAAAGGGACGAGTCCTTGTAGGGGATGAAGACATCATTGACAGCCGCAGCGGAGTCGGGAGCCATGGCGGCAAGCTCGGCAACCCTTGCCGAGTCAGCCGCGAGCTGCTCCATCTTCGCAGCGAGGGCTATCGAGTCCTGTTGGTCCTGGAAGGCTTTCTGTTTCTTGTACTGCTTGTTCTGATAGAAGGAGAATCCGACGAGGATCACTCCGATAAGGATAAAACCGATTATTGATTTCCTGTCCATCTTCCCTTATTCCTCCATCTCACCGAGGGCACGGATCTGCGCCTCGAGTTCCTTGAGTTCTACCTTGGCCTGCTCGATTCTCGCCTTCATCTGGGCGAGGAGAGGTTCAGCGTTCTTGGTAAGGGAGAAGAAACCGATATTGTTCTCGTAATTGGCAATATCCTGTTCTTTCTGGTTGTATTTGCGGATGAGGACTTCCTTCTCGCTCTTGGGGGCCTCGCGGCGCGGAGCACGTCCCTTGCGCTCGGCGGATACGGGGAATTTCTCCTTGATTGCGGCCTTGTAGTCGGCGGAGACCTTCTCCTTCTCCTTGAAGGGAACGAAGCCTATGGACTGCCATTTCTCCTGGAAGGCGGCAAGGGCCTCGGCGTCAGCTTCAGCATCCTTGGGCTTATAGGCCTGGATCTCGGCGATCAGGGCCTGTTTGGCCTTGAGGTTGGCGTGGAAGTCGTTCTCGGGCTTCGCGTTCTTGTCCCTTTCGGCGAAGAAGTCGTCGGCAGCGGCGCGGAAGCGTTTCCAGAGAGCTTCGGATTTCTTTCTGGGAACCGTACCGATCTCCTTCCACTGTTTCTGGAGGTTGATGAACTGGTCGGTAGCCTTCTTCCACTCGGTGGAGTTCTTGAGAGCCTCGGCGGCCTCGACGATAGAGAGCTTCTTGTTATAGTTGTCGTTCATCGAATCCTTGTAGCTTGTGTAGAAGTTCCTCTTCCTGGAGAAGAACTCGTCACAGGCGGCACGGAAGCGGTCATAAATTTTCTGGTTCTCCTTCTTGGAGGCGAAACCTATGGTCTTCCACTCTTTCTGGATTTCCTCGATTTCCTTGGCGAGGGCATTCCATTCGTTGGAATCCTTGACTTCCTTGGCGGCGAAAGCCTCGACCTTCTCACAGAGAGCGGTCTTGCGTGCGAGGTTCTCCTCCTGCTGGCCCTTGAGGCCTTCGTAGTAGGCCTGGTACTTCTTGTTTATAGTGGCAGTCGCGGCTTTGAAGCGGTCCCAGATCTCGTCGCGGTACTGTTTCGCAACGGGACCGAACTCCTTCCACTGCTCGTGGAGTTTCTGGAGTTCCTTGAAGGAAGTGACGACATCCTCGCTCTCGGCGAGTTTCTCAGCCTCTTCGCAGAACTGGGTCTTGGCCTCGAGGTTCTTCTTGAAATCGAGGTCGCGGAGCTCGCGGTTGATGGAGACCATGTCGTAGAACTTCTCGACATAGAGCTGGTAGGTGTCGTTGATGTTGCGGAAGGACTGGGCGGGAACGGGTCCGATCTCTTTCCAGCGGTCCTGGATCTTGCGGAACTCGGGGAAGGTAAGGTTCACGTCCTCCTGTTTCTCGACGAGGGCCTTGAGGTCCTCGATGACCATCTCCTTGAGCTTGAGGTTATTCTCACGGACAAGTTCCTGCTGTTTGTTGAACTCGGCCTTTTCTTTCTTATATGATGTATAGAAAGCCTTGAATCCGTTCTCGAGGGCCTCGAAGGGATTTGCAGGGGCGGCCTCTACGGGTTCGACGGGAGCCTCGGTGTTCTCCTCATCGCCATCTTCGGGTTCGACAACAGCGCCGGCGACACCGGCTTCGGCTTTCTCCTTGATGAGTTTCTTGTAGAATGCGGACTTGATCGCGTCAGCTTCCTTGGAGCGTTTCATCCTGTCGGCGCTCTTGGCGAGGGCCTCGAAGGAGGCGGAAAGCTCGGCAAGGGACATTCCAGCATAGTTTACAGCTTCGGCAGCAAGGGACTCGACCTTATCAGAAAGGGATTTCTGGGGTTCTGCATTTGTTTCAGGTACATCTGAGTTCACATTGATGACCTCAGGATTGATTTCTTCGTTCATTCGATTAATTTTAAAATATTTAACTCGCAAATATACCATTTTTTTGGTATAACTCCCATCTTATCGTTATTTTTGCATCCGATTATGCCATAAAGGCTGATTTTTCAAGATTTTACGCTTATGAGAATCGATATCCTGACTGTTGTTCCCGAACTTCTGGAAAGCCCCCTCTCCTACTCCATAGTCGGACGCGCGATAAAGAAAGGTCTCGTTGAGATCCACGTCCACAATATCCGCAAGTACGGCAAGGGCCCCCACCTCCAGGTCGACGACTACAGCTACGGCGGAGATGCCGGGATGGTGATGATGGTGGAGCCTATCTACAGGATGATCGAGGAGCTTCGTGCCGAGAGGGAATACGACGAGATAATATACATGTCCCCCGACGGCGAGATCCTGAATCAGGGAATAGCCAACGAGCTGTCCCTCAAGGAGAACATAATCCTTCTCTGCGGCCACTACAAAGGCATAGACCAAAGGGTCAGGGACCATCTCGTAACGCGCGAGATCTCCGTCGGAGACTACGTCCTGAGCGGCGGCGAGATACCCGCGGCGATAGTCGCGGACTCGATTGTCCGCCTCATCCCGGGAGCGATAACCGACGAGACGAGCGCCCTCAGCGACTGCTTCCAGGACGGTCTTCTCTCCGCGCCGATCTACACCCGCCCGGCCGAATTCAACGGCTGGAAAGTGCCCGATGTACTGCTCTCGGGAGACCCCAAGAAGATACGCGTATGGCAGGATGAACAGGCCATAGCACGCACAAAGGAGCTTCGTCCCGGCCTTCTCGCCGAGGACTAGAAAAGATCAGGAAAATACCGTTTCAAGGCGAGGAAAATGCCGTCCTCGTCGACGTCTGCCGTCACGAAATCCGCGACAGCCTTCAGTTCGGGCGCTGCATTGCCCATCGCTACGGCAACACCAGCCTCCTTTAGCATAAGAATGTCATTCTTGCCGTCTCCGACGGCTATGCACTCCTCGGGGAGTATGCCGAAATGGGCGGCCATGGTCCTGAGACCGAAGCCCTTTCCACCGTCGTTTCCGGCAATGTCGATGAAGGTGTCGATCCATCTTTCGGAGTGGGAATGGGGCATCAAAGACAACACCCTGTCCTCTTCCTCGCCCGGCTCAAAGAATCCCGTAACCTGCATTATGCCAAGGCTTTCAACATAGTTCAAAGTCTCTTCGGAAAGGACTCCGCCGGGGGCTACGTCCGGCATTTCTACAATGTTTCCGGTTATGTCCTTCCTTGAGAGTCCGCCGACCTCGAAAAGGTAGTCGACAAGAGGATGGTCGGGCATGTGGACATACAGGGTGTCGGAGGCCATTCCGACTACCGGTTTCCCTATCTTCCGGGAGTACGCGAAGGCCTCCGCCACGTCACGCGGGTCCATCGGCTGGCAGTGGATGTCGACAAGATCCATAGTCTGGCAATGGGACCCGGCGAGAGTCACTATGCCGTCCATTTCCATGCTCATGACGTTCTTCAGGAACTGGCTCGAACGGCTGGTGCAGATGAAGGTCCTGACGCCCGCAGCGCGCACCCGGCTGATGGCCGCGCGCGCCGACTCGGGCATGACGTGGGCCCTCAGGGAAATCAGCGTCCCGTCGATGTCGAAAAAGATAGCCTTAAGCATTGGTCAGAAGCGGATTGCGAGTCCGGCCGGAGTCACCTCCATGGAAGCCTTCTTACCCTTTACATAGAGGACAGAACCTGCTACATACAAAGGAGCCGACACGCCGAGAAGGCTGACTCCGATTATGGGAATCGACCTGGCAGCATCGGGAATGCTGTCGCTGATAAGAGTCCAGCTAAGGCCGAAAAAGACTGCTCCGACCGCCGTACAGGCGCCGGCAGAGATCAGCAGGGCAGTTCCCGTCTTCTTCTGGGACAATGCCTTGGAAAGGTCGGGAGAAACCGGCTGGACTTCGTTGTAACTGTATAGGACGGGAGTAGTGGACAGATATGTTTCCGTGACGTCGGCGCACTGCGCCTGGGGGCGAATGTACTGGGCGCTCATTTCGAAAGACATGGCGACCAGGGCAAAAACTATAGTTATCAGCTTTTTCATAGCGCAAATATAATGAAAGTATATTACAAGTCAAGCCCGCTTCACAGCGGGCTTGACTCGATTAGTTAGTAGTGTATTGAATTATGTTATTGGTATTGTCGGTTAGCAGAGATGCGAATAATCGCTTTCTCAAAAGTCCTTGTTTTTAAAAATTTTTAAAATCAACGACCTAAATCCGTGACAAATTTAAATAAAAATTCTTATCCGCAAATAAAATTGAAGAAATTTTACGCTTTCTGGGGAGGATTTGCCTCGCGGAAAGCTTTCGGGGAACAACCCACTATCGACGTGAACTGCTTATGGAAATTGGAACGGTCGGAGAATCCGCAACGCTCCGAAATCGTCGAGATGGAAGTGTCGGGTTCATCCAGGAGGAGCTGTTTGGCATCCTCTATCCTGAGGCGGGTCCTCCAGGTGCGGAAGTCGACTCCGACTTTCATGTTGAAGTACAGCAGGATCATGTCTGTGGTCGTCTTGAGCTCGGCGGCAATCTCCTGACGGCTCTTGTCGTACTCGCGGTATTTCTTGTCGGCGACCCACTGCTCGAGATTCTTTTCAAGGCGGGCGAGCTGGCGCTCGTTTGCCTTCGAGAGATTGCCAGGCGCCAGGGCGGGAGCATCCTTTCCGTCAGCCTTTCTGGAATGGTGGAAAATGTTCTTCCAGAAGGCTCGGTCACCGGCGAGAGCGGGATGGGCGAAGGCATCGAGAAGCAGTTTATGGCTGCCGATGAAAGACACCAGGTTGCTCGTGAAGTAGATTGTGAAAAGAGTCAGCCAGAGGCCGTAGACGGCCATGAACGTTCCGACATGACGCCCGATAAGGACGGGTACCGCGATATAGACAAGGACGAAGAGCTCGGTCAGCATCATCATCCAGAAGGCGAAGCGTATCCACTTGAGGCGACGGTCCTCGAACTCGTCGAAATAGTCGTCCAGCCTCTCGCTCGCAAGATTGTAGGCCTTATGGAAGGCGAGCATGTGGAGAAGGCACTGGATAATCTGGAGGACTGCAGTCATTATCACAAGGACATTCAGCAGGACCGAAGGGCCCTTGAGGAACACTCTCGCGAGGAGGACGCCAACAAGGCAGACCATGACCATGTTCACAAGGAAAGTGCTGAGCCTCATATAGTTCTCATCGATGAGATTGATGAGGGCATACGAGAGGGCGCCCACCGAGATCGAAGTCACGACAAGCAGCATCATGGCCGAGAAATAGTTGAAATCCCATACATCCTGGTAGTGGTACATCGCAAAGGCCATCGTCGCCGAGCAGGCGAGGAAACAGCACGCCATGACGTTCTTCGTATTGGCAAGCTTCGTCGAATACGGAGTCTTCGGGATGCTGATGAGCATCAGTATCAGGGCTATCACAAAGCCTGTGATAACATAGATGAAGAGGGATATCTGGAGAAAGTCGGTCAGAGGAAACATCTTCGAAATCTTATTCGGACTTTGCAAATATAGGAAAAAACTTCCCTGTTTGGACTAAAAAACATGAAAAATCATGGCCCTTCGCGCGCATTATTACGCGTACGCAAAGAAAAATGTCTATATTTGTATTCTGGCTTATACGGCAAAAAAATGGACAAATCACTCTCAGAAAAACTTGATGCTTTCGAAAAGCTCGGGACCCCGGTCTGGTACTACGACCTGGAGGTCCTTTCCGAAACCATCGAAACCCTGAAGGCCATTGCCGGAGACAAGGGGATCGCCATCCACTATGCCCTCAAGGCCAATCCCGACGAGAGGATCGTCGCGATGATGGCTGCGGCCGGATTCGGCGCCGACTGCGTGAGCGGCGGCGAAGTAGCCCTCGCCGCGAAGCAGGGCATCCCCGCCGACAGGATCTTCTATGCCGGAGTAGGCAAGACGGACCGCGAGATACGTGAATCGATAGACCTCGGCGTCCGTTTCAATGTAGAGAGCCTCGAGGAGCTCTATGTCGTGAACGCCTTTGCCGGCGAGATGGGGAAGACGGCCCGCGTAAGCCTCCGCCTCAACCCCAACGTCGACGGCCGCACCCTCAAATACATAACCTCCGGACTCCATGACAACAAGTTCGGTCTTCCGCCCCACGACGTCGACTCGGCGATCGAGATGCTGAAGGCCTCCGGGAACATAGTCTTCGAAGGCCTCCACTTCCACATCGGCTCCCAGATAACCTCAGTACGAAAGGTATTCGGCGAGCTCTGCGGCAAGGTCAGGGAAGCCGTACGGTACTTCGAGGAGCGCGGGATCGATGTCAAGTGCATCAACCTCGGCGGCGGCCTCGGCATAGACTACGAGAATCCTTCCAAGTCCCCCGATTTCGAAGGCTGGCTCGGAACGATCGCGGAAGGTCTCAAAGACCTCCGTCCCCGTACGATAGAGCTGGAGCCCGGCCGTTCGCTGGTCGCCGGCTGCTGCTCTCTGATCTCCCGCGTGCTCTTCGTCAAACATGGAGAGAACAAGGACTTCATGATACTCGACGCCGGAATGAGCGAGCTTCTGAGGCCCGCCCTCTACGGCTCCTTCCACCTTATCGAGAACCTCTCCGCAGAAGCCGAGCGCAAGGCCTTCCGCGAGCAGAGCCTCTACGACATCGTAGGTCCTATCTGCGAGTCCTCCGACACATGGGGCCGCGACCGCCGCATGCCCCTCAGTGTCCGCGGCGACGTCGTCGCGATACGCTCCGCCGGCGCCTACGGAAAGTCGATGTCCTCAACGTACAATCTAAGGGCCCAGGCCCCGACAATATGGTCAGATGAAATATGAAAAATAGAAAGACCAATATCCTCCGCCTCATAAGGATCATCCTCGCGGCGGTATTCTTCACCGGAGTGACGCTTCTGCTCCTCGACATATCCGGAGCCCTCCATGCCTGTCTTGGCTGGATGGCGAAGCTCCAGCTGCTGCCGGCAATCCTCGCGTCCAACCTCGTCATAGCAATAGGGATACTCCTTATGACCCTTCTCTTCGGCCGCATATACTGTTCGACGATATGCCCCCTCGGCGTCTACCAGGACGTCGTCTCCCATATATCCTCCCGGAAGAACAAACGCCGCTTCTCCTTCACTCCTTCGAGAAGCTGGCTCCGCGCGACAATGCTTATCGCGTTCATAGCGGCCTCGGTCGTGGGTCTCGGATGGCTTGTCGGCCTTCTCGCCCCCTACGCCAACTGGGCCCGCATCGTGACTGAGATCTTCCAGCCCCTCTACGCCCTTGTCAACAATTTCTTCGCATGGATAGCCGGGAGAGCCGGAAGCTACGCCTTCTACAGTTCCGACGTATGGCTCAAGAGCCTGCCCGCCCTTATATTCGCAGTCCTGATGTTCGGCCTCATAACCTTCCTCAGCTGGAAGCACGGCCGCGCCTGGTGCGGCAACATCTGCCCCGTCGGGACCGTCCTCGGCCTTATCTCCGAATTCTCGCTGTTCAAACCGACTATCGATACTGACAAATGCGTCGACTGCGGTCTCTGCGGCAAAAGCTGCAAAGCCTCATGCATAGACACGAAGAACCATGCGATAGACTACAGCCGCTGTGTCAGCTGCTTCGACTGCATCGACAGCTGCCATACTGGAGCTCTCAAATACCGCCTTACTCCCTGGAGGAAGGCCAAGACCCTCAACCCCTTCGAGTTCAAGTATGAGAAGAGCGACCCGGGCCGCCGCGCCTTCGTCGCCGGGACGGCCCTCCTCGCCGGAACAGCCCTCGCCAAGGCCCAGGACAACGTCAACGGCGGACTTGCCGGAATAGCGAAGAAGAAAGCCCCGAAGAGGACGACTCCCCTCTACCCTGCCGGCTCGATAAGCGACCGCAACTTCACCTCCAAGTGCATAGCCTGCGGCCTCTGCATAAGCAAATGCCCCAACGGGGTGCTCCGCCCCTCGTCCGACCTGAGGACCCTGATGCAGCCCGAGATGAGCTACGAGCGCGGCTTCTGCCGCCCCGAATGTACGGCCTGCAGCGAAGTCTGTCCGACCGGAGCAATCACTGAGATAACCCGTGAGAAGAAATCCTCGATCCAGATAGGCCATGCCGTATGGGTCGAAGAGAACTGCCTTCCCCTTACCGACGGCGTCGAGTGCGGCAACTGCTTCCGCCACTGCCCCGCCGGAGCCATCCACATGGTAAAGATTGGCGACACGCCCCTCGCTGACAAGTATTTCTTCACCGATGGCCAGATTCCTGTCGTGAACGAGGACCGCTGCATAGGATGCGGCGCCTGCGAGAACCTCTGTCCATCGAGGCCGGTAAGCGCGATATACGTAGAAGGTCATAAAACCCACAAAGAAAATTAAGAGGCCATGAAGAGAAGAGAATTCCTAAAAACCCTCGGAGCCGGCGCAGCGACAGCCGCGGCCGTATCCGCCTGCAAGAATCTTCCTTCGAAACCCGCTGACGGGATCGAGGGGCCTATGGAATACCGCGAGAACCCCTTTTCCGGCGACAAGGTGTCGCTCCTTGGCTATGGCTGCATGAGGTGGCCCAAGCTGGACCCCGACGCCGACGAACTCGACCAGGAGGCCATAAACGGCCTGGTGGACCGCGCCCTCGAGATGGGTGTCAACTACTTCGACACCTCTCCGCGCTATCTCCGCGGCCTCAGCGAGCCCGCAACCGGAGAGGCCCTTGCCCGCCATCCCCGCGAGAGCTACTATATAGCCACCAAGATGTCCAACTTCCCTCCCGAGACCTGGTCCTTCGAGGCCTCCCGCGCAATGTACGAAACCTCTTTCAAGAACCTGCGTGTGGACTCGATCGACTACTATCTCCTCCACTCCCTGGGCGAGATGGACAACTATAAGGCAAGGTTTGTCGAGAACGGTATCCTCGACTTCCTCGTCGGGGAAAAGAAGGCCGGACGCATCCGCAACCTCGGCTTCTCCTACCATGGAGACAACACTCTCTTCGACTACCTCATGGAACTCCATGACCGCGGAGAGTACCACTGGGACTTCGTCCAGATAGAGATGAACTACTACGAGTGGAGCGTGAAGAAGAAAGGCGGCGACGACTGCGTCCACATGTACAACGAGCTCGAGAAGAGAGGCATCCCCGTCGTGATAATGGAGCCCCTTCTGGGCGGAGGCCTCGCCAAGGTCGGAGACGGCATCGTCACACGTCTGAAACAGAAAGACCCCAATGCAAGCGTAGCTTCATGGGCCTGCCGCTTCTGCGGCAGCTTCCCCGGCGTGCTTACCGTCCTTTCCGGCATGACCTATATGGAACATCTCGAGGACAATCTCAAGACCTACTGCGGCTTCAGGCCCTGCTCCGAGGAGGAGCTCGCCTTCCTTGCCGACACTGCAATCCAGATAAGCCAGTTCCCCACAGTCCCCTGCACTGCATGCCAGTACTGCATGCCCTGCCCCTACGGGCTTGACATCCCTTCGATATTCGCCCACTACAACAAGTGCGTGAACGAGGACCATGTCCCTGTAAGTTCGACGACGGAGAACTACCGCAAGGCCCGCCGCGCCTTCCTCGTCGGCTATGACCGCGCCGTCGACTACGAGCGCCAGGCCAGCCACTGTGTGGGATGTCACGAATGTGAGCCCAAATGCCCCCAGGGCATAAAGATCGTCGACGAGCTCCGCAAGATAGACCGCTACGTCGAGAAACTTAAACAGGATACATTATAGAAAAGAAAGATAGATAGAAGATGTTTGAAAACCTCAGTGAACGCCTTGAAAGGAGTTTCAAGATCCTCAAAGGCGAAGGAAAGATTACCGAGATAAACATATCGGAAGCCCTCAAGGACATCCGGCGTGCGCTTCTCGACGCGGACGTTAGCTACAAGATAGCGAAACAGTTCTGCGATGATGTGAAGAAGAAGGCCATAGGCCAGAACGTACTGACAGCCGTCAAGCCCCAGCAGATGATCGTCAAGATCGTCCACGACGAGCTCGCAGCCCTCATGGGAAGCGAAGCCACCGACATCAACGTCAAGGGCAACCCCGGCATTATCCTCGTAGCCGGTCTCAACGGCTCCGGTAAGACGACCCTCAGCGGCAAGCTCGCCCTCAACATAGAGAGCAAGAAGGGCCTGAAGGTCCTCCTCGCCTCCGATGGCACGACGATTGCCGGCGAACGCG
>JAKSJS010000049.1 GCA_024398155.1 Bacteroidales bacterium
ATCAATGGGGATAACAAATAACAATACAATTATGACGCAGCAAGAATACAACAATATATCGGCAGTGGATGACTACGAATCTTACATCCGGGGATTGTTAGAGAGCTGAACCGGGGGAGCTAAAGCCTGTCACTCCCCAAAAACGCATGAAAATCAGCGATTTCGGGGACTTTGCAGGCAAAATCATCCCGCGGAGTAAGCCATATTCATATCAATATCCGAAATGGTAGTCGAACTCCTCGCCACCGGCGCCGAAGCGGAAGGTGGCGACTTCGTGGGTTTCGGGCTTGATCGCCACGATATCGCAGCAGCACTGTTCGAAAGGCCAGAAGCGCGCTACTTTATGCTCAGGGAGCATCTCATCATAGGCCGCGCCCTGGAATCCCTGGGTGATATAGAAATTGACACCGTCCTCCCGGATATATGCATTGGCATGGGTGTCGCCGCAGAACAGTCCGATCAACGTTGCCTTCGCCTTCTTGAAATTCCAGCTGATGTTGCCGTCGGTACCCTTGCGGTGGTTCTGGTAATCTTCGAGGAAAGTCACAACACGCTCGCAGTCAGGGCGTTTCCACTTGGTGCTGCTCTGCCAGCGGCCGATTCTATGCGGCATGTAATGAGCCATCAGGAACAAGTCCAGATTCTTTGGAGTCGAGTTCATGAGGTCCGCCAGCCAAAGAAGCTGTTCGTCGTCGAAATTGTAGTAGTGGCCACCTTCGGTCTCGCAGCCCTGGCTGTTCAGGAACACGAACCTCACGCCTTTTTCCGGCATGTCGTAATATCCGTACGTCCTGCCCTTGACGATATGCAGGTTGCCGTCGGCGAAGCGTTCCGAGGGTTTCTGGAAGAAATTCGACAGGAACGCGGATGTCAGATGGGTGCCGTCACCGTTGTCCCAGTCATGGTTGCCGGGCGCGTACAGGAACACTCCCGGATACATTCCCATCTGTGCGCGCGTCGACAGCATCACCTTCTCGACCTCCTCGTGGGTTTTGCCGAGCGGAGCCTTGTTGAGAGCCATGTCGCCGAGGAACACCATGAAGTCGTAGCCGAACACCTGATCCGTCCATACGATGTCGCGGATGTGCTTGTTCTGTTCGCCGAAATCGATCATGTGGACATCGCTGATTATAGGGAAGACGATCGTCTCATCCTCCCCCTTCCACTGGAGATACCGGAGGTAGGTCTCCCCCGCCGCCTCAATGATTGACTGCTCGTCTCCGGGCACCTGGGCACGGAGACCGACGAATGCAGCAGAAACTGCAACTATAGTAAGAATGATTCTCTTCATATAAGAATTACGTTTTATTATTAGGCTCAAACAGTAGCGTCAGTTTTCCAACAACTACAAATTTAAGAATTATCCTTATATATGCGGCCAGAGTGCTTGGGAACCTCTTACAAAAAATCGGCAGAATTTTGCTTTTTCGGCGGGAATGGCGGCAAAAGCCAGCTACTCCCCGACGTGGAAGGCGACACGGAGGTCTTCGACTTCCTTGTCGTTGATCGGGTGGAGGCGTCCCATGGGGGCGGCGAGGATCAGCGACTTGGCGCTGAACTCGGCGACCTCGAGGCGGTCGAAGGCGTTCAGAAGGCTGTCGGATGCGACAACGATGGAATCGTTTGAGAGCATCACGCAGGGCCTGTTCCTGAAGGCCTCGGCAACCTCCTCGACATTCTCATACTGGGAGCCGAAGGGAAACTTGGGAACATCCTGGAGGAATATCCAGCTCTCGGGTATCGTCCTGACGTCGAAGTTCACATCCGTCGTATTGAATCCCATCAGCGAAGGGCACTGGGTGAGGATGATAGCCTTGACCTTAGGGTTGCGGCGGTAGATCTCCTGATGGAGGGCGACAGAGCGCGAGGGGGTCTTGCCGGCCTCGACCATGCCGTCCCTGACCTGGACGATGTCCTCCTCGTCGATGTCCCAGCGCTGGACGTTGGGAGGAGTTATGAGGAAGTCATCACCTTTCCACCTCATAGAGACAGTGCCGTAGGAGCTGCTCATGAGCCTCTGGTCGCATGCACGGCGTACCATGCGGCATATCTCAGTACGGAGGGCGCGCTCCTCGGAAGGATGGCGTACATCCATGAAGTGGCGATAGTTGGAAGGGATGCTGCCGTCATGGAAGCCTATCTGGGCATCGGTAAGATACTTCGGCTCACCGAGGGTCTTGGCGTTGATGATAGTGCGTGCGCAGAGCTCGAGGGTCTCGAACCTCTGGTATGCGTCGGGATTCTTCTTGAACTCGGCGGCGATCTTCTCGCCGAGGGCCTCGCTGCCAGGCACGTCATAAGGCGCAAAGCCGATAGGGCCGCAGACGCCTTTCGCCTGGGGAAGGATGTTCGTATTGGGGATCTCGTGGACTATGCTGAAGGTGACAAGTCCTGGAGGATGGGCATGGATTACAGAGTGGAGATTGGGACGTATGTTGTAGAGAGCCCTGTGGAAGGGATACTCCGAAGAGGGCTTGTGGGGACCGATGATTGTGCCGTCAGCCTTGACGCACATGATGTCCTTGACAGTAAGGGAACCTTTGTCGATTCCGGACGGGGTAATCCACATGTTACCGTTCTCGTCCATGATGGAGATGTTACCGCCTGAAGTGGTGGTCATTCCGCTGCGATAGATCCTGCTGATGATGATACAGATCTGCTCAGCGGGATGCATAAGTTCGGTGTTTAACTGCTTCATTTCTTCTAATTTCTGTTTTCGCCGCAAAATTAGCCATAATTTCACCTCATTTTCCCTTATAATCAAGATTTTACTCCCCAATTTAGCAAAATAATTTACGTTTTTGACACAAGCCATACGGCCAATCCCAGAAGAAGGACAAGAGCGGGAAAAAATTGATATATTTGTAGGAGATAACATAAACACAATGAAAGAAGCAGATATCAGCGTACTGGGCGCAGAGAACCAGTTTGACCTGATCGGCAGGGAGTGGATGCTCATAACCGCCGGCACTAAAGAATCGTTCAACACAATGACAGCCTCCTGGGGAGGCTTCGGATGGCTCTGGAACCGTCCTGTAGCCTTCGTCTTCGTAAGGCCCGAGCGCTATACCCACGACTTCATCGAGAAGAGCGACAGGCTCACCCTTTCCGTCTATCCGGAACAATACCGCAAGGCGCTCCAGATCTGCGGCTCAAAGAGCGGCAGGGACTGCGACAAGGTCGCCGAGGCCGGCCTCACTCCGGAGGAGGTCGGGGACGGCGTCATGACCTTCGCCGAGGCCCGCATGACGATCCAGGCCCGCAAGCTCTTCAAGTCCGAAATGACGGAAGAAGAGTTCCTCGACAAGGACCTCTTTACCTTCTACGGCAAAGTCCGCGGCGGATTCCACACCGTCTATGTCGTCGAGATAGAGAAAGTCTTCACGAACGAATAAGCCCCCATCATGAAGACAATAGAGGTAGTAGCGGCGCTCATAGTCCACGAAGGACGCATCTTCGCGACCCGGAGGGGCTACGGAGACTGGAAAGGATACTGGGAGTTCCCGGGCGGCAAGATCGAGCCGGGCGAGACTCCGGAGGAGGCTCTCCGCCGCGAGATCCGCGAGGAGCTTGCGACAGAAATCCGCGTCGAACGCCACGTCACTACAATAGAGTGGGACTACCCCACCTTCCACCTCAGCATGCGCTGCTTCCTCTCCAGCGTCGAGAGCGGTTCGCTGACGCTCCTCGAGCACGAGGCGGCGGCGTGGCTTGACCGGGCCAGCCTCAACAGCGTCAAGTGGCTTCCGGCCGACGCCACGATCCTCAATGAAATCGAGAATCTCCTATAATACCGCCTTCCCCGGCTTCAAGGAATAAGGATCCCCGCTAGGTTTTAATCCGAAAAAATTCTATCTTTACCGACAATTACTCAAGGAGATAGCCTATGACGGCAGACATAGCGGCAATAGCAAGACACAGAATAGGCATTGACGGCGACGGAGTCACAACCCTCGTCGCCTTCATGATGTGCCCTCTAAGATGCCGGTACTGCCTTAACCCGCAGACCCTCTCGAAAGAGTATCCCTCGAAGAGCTATACCGCCAAAGAACTTTACGACGAAGTAAGGACCGACGAGCTGTATTTCCTCGCGACGGGAGGAGGCATCACCTTCGGAGGAGGCGAACCTCTCCTGAACCCGGAATTCATAAAGGAGTTCCGCGCCATATGCGGCAACGACTGGAAGATCAACGTCGAGACCTCGCTTAACGTCCCGCTGAAGACCCTCCGTGAGCTCTCCGGCGCAATCAATTCCTTTATCGTCGACATCAAGGACATGAACCCCGCAATCTACGCCTCCTACACCGGCAAGGACAACACAAAAGTCCTCGAGAACCTTAAGTATCTCGCCTCCGCCGGCCTGTCCGGCTCCTGCGTAGTACGCGTCCCCCTGATTCCTGACTTCAACACCGAAAAGGACGTAGAATCGAGCATAGAAGCCCTTGAGGCCCTCGGATTCACCAAGTTTGACAAATTCACATATAAAACAAAGATACATGGAAAGAGGTAAAGAAATTTGCAAGGCACTCAAAGAGATCCGCCGCCAGATTGCCAAGAACAACGACATCGAGTTCGTGACATCCGAATGCAAGCACAAAGGCGACTGCAAAGGCACCTGCCCCAAGTGCGAGCAGGAGCTCCAGTACCTTGAAGAACAGCTCGCAGCCCGCAAACGTCTCGGCAAGACAACCCGCGTCGTCGGCCTCTCAATCGGCCTCGCCGCGATAGCCCCCGTTCTCTTCACCGCATGCGACCCCGACGACAGCAAGAAGGGCCCCGACCGCCTCATGGGCGATATCGTCACACCCCCTACCGAGCAGAACACTCCCGACAACCAAAACAACTCCGACGGTTCAGACGACGTAATTGAAGGTTGCCTCGTCGATCCCAACTACAACGAGTAGAGCTTCGCCGACGGCATGGTCCTCACCGTCAAGGCCCCATGACCCACAAGTCAAAATAGACCTACGACCGCAACCGGCTGAATAGTCTCACAAGATTTGTTTGCCCGTAGTCTCACATCATTTGCCCGTAGTCTCACAACATTTGCCCGTAGTCTCACAACATGAGTTAGACTACGGGCGCTGATTATTCCACAACCCATCCCCCCATGGCCTTCTGTCCGCGAATCCTGTGTTTCGCCTGCCCGTAGTCTCCCCCCCAAAAACGAGACTACGGGCAAACGCTGTTACAAAGTGCACGAATTCCGCTACCGACGAGGGCTAATCCCCAAGAGCCTCCTCCTCGGAGATCTCAGTGAACCGGTCGTACTCGACACCGTCCCTGACGACCTTCCCGAAGAACATGTCGTAGGGTCTCACCCAAACGAGCCTCTCCCCATACAGCGCCTGATACACAACAACAGGCGCAAGGGTCTCTGTCTCCTTGGCAATCGCCAGGAACTTGTACTTCCCGCCCTTGAAATGGCGGTAATATTTCACGTCAGTAATATTCTCGATATCTTTCATACTCCCAAAGGTAGAGCTAATAATTCAAATATCCACCCCATAAGGATCACTCACCAGCAAATACTTTTGTCTTTCCCGAAAAAGCTGTAATTTTGGACTATCATGAAAAGACCGCACAGTTTACTTATCATTGCCATCATCGCCGCACTGTCGGCGGCGATTCCCGCATCAGCGCAACCGGACCCCATCACCCACCATCTTGTTCCAAGCCGTAAAATTGCCAAGTCCAGCCCATACAGGATGTCGAAGAATTTCGGAAGGACAATCGCCGTTTTCGGAGGGTCACTTTCGGTCAACAAAGAGTCCGACGCAGCCAAACAGATGTGGGCTGACCTGCTCAATTCGACTGTAGACACATACGGAGTCGGTGGCGCCGGCTTTTCAAGCCTTCAAGGCTGGTCAATCCAGAGGCAGGTGGACACAGCCGGAGTCTACGACATCTACGTGCTGTGGGCTTCCACCAATGACTTTACGAACAGTAGGGAATGCGGCAGCTGGGAAGACTATACAGAAGCTGACGGCTACGATGAAAGCAGACTTACGACACAATGCGGTGGCATCAATTATTGCATCAAGAAACTGATGGAGAAAAATCCGGAAGCCGAAATCTATTTCTTTACCGGATTCCGTTTCTTCAGACAAGAGGCCGGCCATAATCCATTCTCTGACCAGGCAAATGCGACAGGGCTCAATTTTGCCGCCTATGTCCAGGCCCAGAAGGACTGCTGCGCCCACTACGGCATCCCCGTCCTCGACCAGTTCAACATCCAGGGCGTGAACGAGTTCAACTATCTTCTGTACTACATGCCCGACAAGCTCCACCTCACAGAAGACGGATACCGCAGGATCGCTCCCATGCAGGTCGATTTCCTTTCAAACGGAAGATAGATTTTTCCACAACGACAACTACGCTAGAACAAAAGATCTCCCCTCACCCCCGACAATGACTAATCCAGTGGTTTTTGACTTTTCAGGAGTCTACGAACAGGAGTCCTTCTGCAGCCCCGGAGCCTGCACCTGGCTAGACTGCACCCACCTGACCGGCACCGACTGCTACTGCGACAGCGAAGGTCAGAAGGCAATAAGAGAGCTGATCGCCGACATCCCTCCCGACGGGATTCACTTCATCGACAACGGCAACTACCACTACATCACGAAATTCTGGACCGACAAGATCAGGGAGCCATGGTCTCTGGTGCTCTTCGACGAGCACACCGACATGCAGGCCGACATGTTCGGGATGCTCTCATGCGGCGACTGGGTGAAGGAGGTCATCGACACCAACCCCTTCCTGAAGTCCGTGGTCATCGTCGGCGCTTCCGACCGGCTCATCAGCCAGGTCCCCGAAGAATACGCCTCCAGGGTGCATTTCTACGGCGAGAACGAGATCCGGCAGCAGACCGTTTGGCAGGAGTTCTGCCGAGAGAGGATTGCCGAGCCCATATACATCTCCATTGACAAGGACGTGCTGCGCAGGGACGATGCCGCGACGAACTGGGACCAGGGATCGATGCCCCTGTGGGGCCTCGAAATGCTCCTGCGCTCCCTCCTCCAGCACGACAGGGTCATCGGCATAGACATCTGCGGGGAATGCCCCGTAACCTCCGACATCATCAAGGAAGAGGCCGAGATCGCCCTCGACAGCCACGCCAACGCCGAGCTCCTCACCCTCATCCGCGACTCCCTCAGGAAATAGCCACCATCCGCGGCAAGCCATAAATACTTTTGTCTTTCCCGAAAAAGCAGTAATTTTACATCTGGAAGCAATAAACCCCATCCCACAGTCAGCTAATGGCCCTTTGGAACATCTTCAGGAAGCATCCCGAACAACCCGTCAGGAATGATTATCCCGGCGAGTACATCCGTGCCATCTCGTTCAACAATCGCTTGAACGCCATGCTGAACGATGATCGTTTCATCGCCAGAAGCGACTACAAAGGGCTTCTCACCGAGTTCGGAGAACTCCTGAAGTTCTTCAAGACACTGGACGCCTCCGGCATGCTGGATGACTACATAACGAAACACGAGCTCGACAAGAGCCAGCTCGATTCTTTCATCAAAGAGTACGAAAATCTCCAGGACCATTCTATCGATTCCCCGACAGTAAAAAAGCACAACGACGCTTTTGTACTGAAGCATCTGGCTTTAGAAAAGGACTACTTGGACACCATCCTCGAGAAATGCGACCGCAACATCTCCCTCGACGACGAGCAGCGTACGGTCATCCTCTCTGACGAGGACCATACGTTGGTGATTGCTGGCGCCGGCGCGGGCAAGACCACGACCGTCGCCGCCAAGGTGCGTTATCTCGTCGAGAAGAAAGGCATAAAACCCGAAGAGATACTCGTCATATCCTTCACCAACAAGGCCGTAAACGAGCTCAAGGAGCGCATAAACCAGACTCTCGGTATCCCCTGCCCCATATCAACCTTCCACTCGACCGGCTATGCCATTCTCCGGAAAAACGAAGAGGACAAGCGCAGGATTGCCGGCGGAGGATACATGTACAGCGTCATAAACGACTACCTGAAAGCCAAGGTCCTCAACAACCATGACATAGTCGAGAAACTCATCCTCTTCTTCGGCTCTTACTTCAGCGCGCCATACGAAGGTGACGACCTCTCGCAGTTCTTCCAATTCGTCTCCGAGGCTGACTATACTACCCTCAAGAGCAACTGTAACGAGTACATAAGGAAAATCACCGAAAGCAAGACCAGGAAGGTCCAGACCCTACGAGACGAAACGGTTAGATCCATGGAGGAAGTAAGAATAGCCAACTTCCTATACCTCAACAATATCGACTACGAGTACGAGCCGGTCTACCAGTACCATATCCTCGACGCCAACAAGCCCTACACCCCCGACTTCAAGATATGGCAGGGCGACAAGGTCTCATACATTGAGCACTTCGGCATCACCGAAGACGGACGCAACAACAGGTATTCCGCCGAGGATCTCAAGAAGTACAAAAAGAGGATCAACGACAAGGTAAAACTCCATAGGAAACACAAGACCGACCTTCTCTATACCTTCTCCCAGTTCAACGACGGCCGTGACCTCCTCGACCACCTGAAAGAGGACCTCCTCAAACGAGGCTATATCCTCAACGAGAAACCCGTAGAAGAGGTCTACAGGAAGATACTCGAGACCGCCGAGGGCAAGTATGTCTCCCGCCTTACGTTCCTTATCTGCGACTTCATCCACAATTTCAAGACCCAGGGCTACAGGACCGAGAACTTCGACAAGTTCTCCTCTGAGACAAAGAACGTCAGGACCAGGCTTTTCCTTGATATATGCCGCCTCTGCTACCTCGAGTATCAGCAATCTCTCGAAGAGTCGCGAAGAATAGACTTCGAGGACATGATCAACGAGTCCGCCGAGATAATCCGCCGCAAGAAGATCAGCAAGGAGCAGCTCCCCTTCAAGTACATAATCGTCGACGAGTATCAGGACATCTCCCGCCAGCGTTACAACCTTGTCAAGGAGCTCTCCGAGATGTGTGAGGCCAAAATCGTTGCCGTCGGCGACGACTGGCAATCGATCTACGCCTTCAGCGGCTCCGTCCTACCCCTCTTCACAAGATTCTGCGATGAAGTCGGCTACGGCCAGGAGCTCAAGATTACGCGCACCTACCGCAACGCCCAGGAACTTATCGACATAGCCGGCACCTTCGTCCAGAAGAACTCCACCCAGATCCGCAAGCGTCTCATATCCCCCAAGCACATCGACAAGCCCGTCATCATCAACACCTACAGCGAGGAAAAGGACACTGACCCCAAGAACAACGACAACGCCCCTGGAGGAGTATACCACAACATGGCCGTCGCAATAAACGAGGCCATCCAAGACATCCTCAAGGGCACGAAGGGCAAAGCCTCTATCCTCCTTCTCGGCAGGTATGGATTCGACATGCGCAACCTCTGCAAGTCAGGCGAGTTCATCCAGTACGAGAACGGGCCCATATCCTCAAAGACATACGGCAGCCGCGTTGAGCTCAGCTACATGACGGCCCACAGTTCCAAAGGTCTGAGCGCCGATAACGTCATAATTATCAACGCCGTTGACAGCCTTTTCGGTTTCCCCTCAAAGATTGAGGACGACCCCGTCCTGAGGCTCGTCGTCTCGAACGACGACTCCTACAACTACGCCGAAGAACGCCGTCTCTTCTATGTCGCCCTCACAAGGACAAAGAACAGAGTCTACATCATAGCGCCCCAGAAACGTCCCTCCATCTTCGTCAAGGAACTCCTCGCCACCCCCAAGGAATATCCGAACGTAACCCTCAACGGCGAGCTGAAGACCGACCTCAAGATCGACGTTAACTCCAGGATCAAACATCGCTGTCCAAACTGCGGCTACCCGCTCCAGAAGCGCTGGAGCAAGAACTACGGCCTCCAGCTATGGATATGCACCAATGACCAGGAAGTCTGCGGCTTCATGACCAACGACATAAAAGGAGGACGCCTCTCAATCCAGAAATGCGACCACTGCAGTGACGGCTACCTGATTGTCAAAAAAGGCCCCAGAAGTTACCTGCTCGGCTGCACGAACTACAAGAAAGACGGCACAGGCTGCAACCGTTCCTTCAACGAGGAGCACTTCCTCGCCTGGACCAACGACCGCTTCGGTGAGCCCTATCTAGAGAACAACGATATACATGATATCCAATAGATGACAAAACACGTCAACAAGTCAAAGCCAAAGCCAAAGCCAAGGCAAAAGTCCAACTCCAACTCCAAGCTCCGCATCACCCTCAAGGACTTCGTCAAGGCCAACAAGCGCGCCGCGAGACTGGAAGAAATCCAGTCCCACGGCCGCCCCGTCGAGATATGGACAATCACCCACAAGTCCAAAAAGGCCTACGACCGCAACCGCCTCAAAAGGACTCCCCTCACCCAAGACGAGGGCTGATTCAAGAATGCGCGCACTTCAGCGACGGTTACCCGATTGTCAACAGCGCTAAAAGTGGCCATCCCCCAAATTATGGAGGCTGGCCGCATGTGGAAATGGGAGAAAATTAATCGGAGGGTATCACATATTCAGGATCTTCAATATATCACCTAGCCACTAATGCAACAATAAACAGTACAATAGACGCAAATCCTATTATTAGGCCAATAACTAGTGTTACTGCATCAGCTTTATCATCTTGAATGTCTGCAGCTGTCTTTTCAGGCATTTTATTATTGATCACCTCACTTGCACTACTACGAAGAGGAATTCCCAAGTCGCTACATATTTTTTCGAGCGCTTGTATATCATCTCGTTTTGATTGAATCAAAGAGTAGACTTCATTAGCGGCGGCTAACTTGGCAGCATTGTAATTATCACCCATGAACCGTTCCGGATTAAAAATAGAACTCAGCCTGTTACATAATGCAGTTGCGCGGAAAAAGAGATGTAATTTGGAAATCGCTTCGTTGCGAAGAGCAATCATAGACCGGTTGTCATGTTTGCCTGCGTCCAGCCTGGAATAGATTGAGTTTGCGACAGCGACTTTCTCTGCATCGTATGGATTCATAAAATTAGCCGGATTGCACTCACGTTTCAAATCATCATATAACCTTGAATATGTATTGGCAACAGAGCGAATAGAATCAGGATCTTCATCAAAATCTCTCGCAATAGCCTTCTTTATTGAGAGACTATTTTCTACGGCTTTTTGCTTGGCTTCTTCTGCCTCTTTCTTCTTGCTTCTTCTACTTATAAGCCAAATAATGAGAGTAGTCGCGAGACCAGTCATTCCTCCAATAATTAAAGCCTCTCCAGTAGATTGATAATAAAGCAATGAAACGATAGAATAAAGCATATTCATAAGCGATAATTACGTTTTTTTCTTTCAAATATAGCAGTAATAATTCAAAATACATCAATCTCGCCTACTTCTAGTCACAGATTGTGACGACATGCCCATTTCTTCGTTCAAGGTCACAGTTTGTGACCTTGAACTCAAAAGTTCTAAAGAGGTATATCTCATACGCCCCCAACCCTATGCTCGCGCATATTGAGCAATATAAAAGGGTAATAGAAGAGGATCTCACATTTTCCGACCCATAAAATGGCGAATGCTACTCAATCTTAGCGGTTTTTTGAAGAAAAGATTGTAAATTTACCTTTTTGAAGCAAGAAGCCACCCGATTTTCAATGGATCCTTATCAATACGCTAGTACCATAACTGATTTCTTCAGCAAATCTGAAGATGAAATAGTGCAAGTCCTGACGGAAAATAATGATTTCTCATCATTGCGCCGCACGACAATGGATTCCTGGCATGAGGAAGTTAAAACTATACGCAAGGCCCTTGATGCCTACAAAGAAGAAGATGGCTTTGTTTCTTTTGAATATACCATTCCTCGTGTCGGTGGACGAATCGATTGCATCATTGGCCTAAGAGGAATCTTGTTTGTTTTA
>JAKSJS010000005.1 GCA_024398155.1 Bacteroidales bacterium
CCTCGCAAACGCCAAGGCAATCGAGGGAGAGAACAACTCCAAGATCGCGATTGCCCAGTCCGACGCTCTCCGCCGTGAGAAGCAGGCCGAGGCCGAGAGGGCTGCAGTAGCAGCCGAGAAGGTCCAGGCCGCGAAGGCTCTCGAGGAGGCTTACAAGTCCGAGAGGGACGCCGAGCTCGCACGTGCCGAGAGAGAGGAAGCCACCCAGAAGGCCAACGTCGTCGTAGCCGCCCAGATCGAGAAGGAGAAACTCATCATCGAGGCCGAGGCTGAAGCCGAGCAGCTCCGCCGAAAGGCGAAAGGTGAGGCCGACGCTATCTTCGCCAAGATGGACGCCCAGGCCCGCGGTTCCCTCGAGATACTCGCCAAACAGGCTGAAGGTTTCGGTCAGCTCGTCGCTGCCGCAGGCGGAGACGCCCAGCAGGCAATCACGATGCTCATCACCGACAAGCTCCCCGAGCTCGTCAAGACCCAGGTCGAGGCTGTCAAGGGTATCAAGATCGACAAGGTCACCGTTTGGGACGGCGGCAACGCCAAGGACGGCAAGACCGCTACCTCGAACTTCATTTCCGGCATGATGGGAGCCGTACCTCCCCTTCAGGACCTCTTCAAGATGGCCGGCATGAGCCTTCCCAGCTACCTCAAAGGAACGGAGGAAGAACAGCCCAAAGCCGAAGAATAAACCCTTGTCCCGTAAGCTATGGCAATAGTAGTCAACATAGACGTAATGCTCGCCCGCAGGAAGATGTCCTGCGGGGAGCTTGCCGAACGAGTCGGGATAACTGCACCTAACCTTTCTATTCTGAAAACCGGCAAGGCAAAGGCTGTGAAGTTCTCGACCCTTGAATCCCTTTGCAAAGCCCTGGACTGCCAGCCGGCAGACCTTCTGGAGTATCAGCCGGACTAGCCCGGGCTTTCCATAAATGAAATTTTGCTCTAACGGTAGTACTTGCGCCTACCGTTAGAGCAAAATTTTTATCGGAATATCCCAGGGCTTAGTAGCCGAGGTTGTTCTCTATGCTCTGGATAAGGATGTGGATGACCTTGATATGGATTTCCTGGATGCGGTCCGAATGGGCTGTGCGGGGAGCGCAGACGCAAACGTCGGAGAGGCGCTTCAGAGGAGTGTCGCCCTTGGCGGTAAGGCCGACGACCTTGACGCCCATCTTCTTTGCCTGCTCGACCGCCTTGACGACATTCTTGGAGGTGCCGCTCGTGGTTATCGCGAGAAGGACGTCACCTTCCTTGCCGAAAGCCTCTACCGAACGGGCATAGATCTCGTCGTAGGAGAAATCATTGGCGGTACAGGTGATGTAGGCGGGGTCGTTGATTGACATTGCGGGATAAGGACGGCGGTTGCCGCGGTAGCGGCCTGTCAGCTCCTCGGCAAAATGGGTGGCGTCGCAGAGCGAGCCGCCATTGCCGCAGCTAAGGATCTTGCCGCCTTTGGCGAGGCATTCTGTCATTATGTTACCGGCCTTCTCGATATTGGCGACGGTTTCGGGATCGGCGAGGAATTCGTCGAGGGCGCACTTGGCCTCATTGAGGCTGGCGCTGATGAGTTCTTTTACTTCTATCATTCTATCTTGTTCAAATTAATTTTCCGATGCTTTGTCAAGGGCCTGGCGGAGGTCGTCTATCAGGTCCTCGGGGTCTTCCAGGCCTACGCTGAAGCGGAGCTGGGCGGGATCTATGCCGGCCTCGGCGAGCTGGGCGTCAGAGAGCTGGCGATGGGTATGGGCCGCGGGATGGAGGATGCAGGTATGGCAGTCTGCGACATGGGTCTCGATAGTTGCCAGTTTAAGAGAGTCCATGAACTTCTCGACGAAATCGCGGTCGCCGTCGAGGGCGAAGGCCATTACGCCGCAGGTTCCCTCGGGGAGGTACTTGAGCTGGCGCTCATGCTCGGGAGAGGTCTCGAGCTCGGGGAATTCGACCCACTTGACGCGGGGGTCGGACTGGAGGAAACGGGCTATCCTGAGGGCGCTGGAATTATGACGGCGTACACGTACGTCAAGGGTCTGAAGTCCAAGCCCGAGATAGAAGGCGTTCTGGGGGCTCTGGATAGCGCCGAAGTCACGCATGAGCTGGCATGTCGCCTTTGAGATGTAGGCTCCCTTGCCGAATTTCTTCGTATAGATTACGCCGTGGTAGGACTCGTCGGGAGTCGTCAGGCCGGGGAACTTCTCCGCATGGGCCTCCCAGTCGAAGTTGCCGCTGTCGACTATCGCTCCGCCTACCTGGACGCCCTGACCGTCCATGTATTTGGTCGTCGAGTGGGTTACGATATCAGCGCCCCACTCGAAGGGACGGCAGAAAACGGGCGTCGGGAAGGTGTTGTCCACAATGAAGGGAACGCCGTGGGAATGGGCTATCGTCGCGAACTTCTCAAGGTCGAGCACCCTCACACCCGGGTTGGAGAGGGTCTCTCCGAAAACGAGCTTCG
Source organism: Bacteroidales bacterium (assembly GCA_024398155.1). GTDB lineage: Bacteria > Bacteroidota > Bacteroidia > Bacteroidales > UBA932 > Cryptobacteroides. Next base: position 2,447 of record JAKSJS010000005.1, read on the forward strand.
TATTGGGGCGGAACGCCTTTTCGATCTCTTCGGCCGGAGCGTCCTGGTCGACGAAGGTAACGTCGATGCCCATCTTCTTGAAGGTCACGGCAAAAAGGTTGAAAGTGCCGCCGTAGATGCTTGCAGCGCTGATCATGTGGTCTCCGGCCTCGCAGATGTTGAAGCAGGCGAAGAAGTTTGCAGCCTGACCCGAGGAGGTCAGCATCGCCGCAACACCGCCCTCGAGGGCTGCGATACGGGCCGCCACCATGTCGTTGGTGGGGTTCTGGAGCCTCGTGTAGAAATATCCGTCATCCTCAAGGTCGAAAAGGCGGCCCATAGCGGCGCTCGATTCGTACTTGAAGGTCGTGGACTGGATGATAGGCATCTGGCGGGGCTCGCCGTTCTCAGGGGAATAGCCGGCATGGACACAAATTGTTCCGGGTCTGTTCTTTTTCTCGTTCATCGTTCGTTCTATATTTTTCTGACGGCAAAGTTACATACTTATTCCTAACGTTGTTCCCTCAGGTAGCGGCCGCTGTCCTTGAGGAGCCCTTCGATTCCGGCATTGAGGGCCGAGGCGAACTTCAGCTTCTCAACGGGTACATGGAAGCGGTAACGCCAATGATGGGCGGGGTCGGCGGGCTCGTTGATCCTCTCGACGCCGTACTCAGGAAGGCGGAGAGAGCGGTCGAGAGCCACCCAGTCCTGGAGGGGGAAGATCGCGAGCATGGACTCGGAGGAGAGGTGGTTCCAGAGTATATTACGTACTTCCCAGGGCTCGGGATCACGCCCGTTGTTCCTTGCGAACTCCATCCTGAGAGTCGGGAGGTCATGGCTCGAAGTGGCGCAGACGCTGAGGCGCGGCCAGTAGCGGCCCTTGTCCATGCATACCATCTCGAGGGACAATATCTTTTCGTGGTCCATCACTCCGGGGACACAGTCGGGGACCATGCCGAGGTCCTCTCCGCAGGCAAGCATGCCGGTCGCGCCGAGAAGCTCCGGGAGCTTCCGCTCGGCGCTGCGGCGCCAGAATCCGTCATGTCTGTGGTAGAAGAAATCCGTATGGAGGGCTTCGAAACGGGCTTTTTTATCCCATTCCAATGCGTCTTTACCCGTCGGGGTTATCATAGGCTGGTAGCAGCCTTCGTGACGGGGATCGGGGAGGAACAGGCCGTCAAGAGGAAGGCCGAGGGCCTCGATCTCTTCCTTCGTATAGGGCAGCGCCGGATTGAAGTGGCCCATCTGGCCGCTCCACTGCGTCGCGGGTATCTCCCAGATGCGGAAGAAGCCGAGGATGTGGTCTATCCTGAAGGCATCGAAGTACTCCGCCATCTTGCGGAGGCGGGACTTCCACCATTTGTAGTCATCCTTTGCCATCTCGTCCCAGTTGTAGGTCGGGAACCCCCAGTTCTGGCCGTCGGCGCTGAAGAAGTCGGGCGGAGCGCCGGCCGAAGAGTCAAGGTTGAAGAGCTCGGGATGGAAGAAGGCGTCGGCGCTGTCGGCGCTCACGCCTATGGGAAGGTCTCCCTTGAAGGATATCCCGAGCGAGCGGGCGTAAGCCGCCTCCTCGGAGAACTGTCTGTCGAGATGGAACTGGACCCAGCGCCAGAAATCGGGCGTGTCGCCATCCCTTCGCGCACAGAAAGAGGAATATTCATCAAGCCAGTAGGAGTTCTTCCGGCAAAATTCATGGAAATCCGAAGACACAAGTTCCTTTTCAGCCTTGTCGAACGCCTTGCGCATGAGACCCATCTTCGCCTTGAACACCCTCGGGTAATCAATTTCCGGAAGGGCGTTCAGTTCTTTCTGGAGCGGGAGGAACTCTTCGTCCTCTTCGACTCCCAGGTCCTGGAGGTGGATATAGAGAGGATGGAGCGCGAAACTGGATACGGGGCTGTAGGGGTAGGAGTCCTTCCAATCCCCCTTCCTCGTCGTATCAGTAACCGGAAGAAGCTGGATTATCGTCTGGCCGGTCGCAGCGGCCCAGTCGACAAGGGCGTGAAGGTCGCGGAACTCGCCGATTCCGAAGTCCTTTCCGCTGCGCAGCGAAAAGACCGGAATCGCGACGCCCGCGCCCCTGAAGCCCGGACGGTCGAACTTCCCGGCAATATGGCGACGGGGGAATTCGCATCCCGGAATAGGACAATCGATCCAACTGTCGACAATCTCAGGCGACGCCTCGGAAGAATGATGGTCCCATTCAGTACGGACTATCAGCCCGTCCCTCATGACGAGATAAGTATAATCACAAAGGAGAGAGGAATCGGCATCGACGGACACGCTCCATACCGCCCCCTCGTTCCACTCCATCGGGTATTTCCTGTCGCCGAGACTGAGCGCAAGGCTCTCCCCCCACTCTGTCCTGTATTCTATTTTGAAAGTGACTTTCATGATTCCTATGGCAAAGATATGGAAAAAACCCGCCTTAAGAGTATTTTTCTTAACTTAGCGGATGATTAAATTGCCTTGAACGCAAAGAGAAATGGTTCGAAAGAAACTGATATGGGATATCATCGTCCTGCTGGGAATTCTGCCGGCCCTTGTTTCATGCCATAAAGTGGAAAACGGAGAATGTCCCACATTTGTCGAATGGGGGCTCTCACAGACTCGGGACGGAAAGCATATCAACATCATTAACGGCCTTGGCGAGGCAAAAGAATCCGTCGCCGTTCTCTTCGACACTTTCGACTCCATCTTCGAGGAAAGCGTGGGGGAGGAAGGTCAAGCCGTCAGCCACTCGATAATCCTGAGAGGACAGACCAGCGAAAAAAGAGCCGCCGAAAAAGTGCGGCAGCTCTCCGAAAAGGCGTTCAACAGTCTTCCGGAAGGGTTCTCCTGTCCTTTGGACTATTATTTTTCAGTCCGTATCGGATACGGCAAATCCGAATCCGACAGGACTGTCTGGTCAATCAGATTCCCTTATTGAATCTTCATGCATCTGACGGGCAGGGCATAGGATATTCCATGTATGTCGGAAGGCTGGAAATAGAATGTTCCACCGGTGTTGCTGCGGGCATAGTAAGCACCGGCATCCTTTGATGTCGCAGTCCAGAAACGGATCTTGTAATCAGCACCAGTCACAGAGCCTCCTGTCGGCTCGGTAGAGCTTCCGTATCTGTCTCCTGTCGTAACATAGAAGTCAAGTACGTTCTGGCCGTCCGCGGTCTTTCCAACGATGAAGTCAAATCCTTTGCTGTAGGTTCCGCTTACATAGTTGACGGTCTCCTGCTTGATATTGCAGTTGTTTCCGCTCGGGAAGGCCTTTGTCTCGATTACTTTATAACCTTCCGGACATGGATCGTATGCAGTCTTGACGTCCTCTTTCCAGAAGTTGACCTTTGTCTGGCCGAACCAGGCCCATCCGCTTACCCACGGAATTACCGTGTCCGGATGTTTTGTCGAATAGTCAAGGGCGTACGTGGATTGAGAGCCTGTCGCATCCTTGAACAGTGTCGAAGGAAGAATTGACGGGAGTTTGTTCGTACTCTGGTCCGAGGGCGAGAAGGCAGTGATTCTCTTGAACGGATCCTTGCGGCCCCACTGGTAATACAGGCCTACGCATTTGATTTTTTCAGCATCCGAGGAAGTCGAATATGCCTTTTTCGTGCCTCCAATGTACAGAGGCATGACCTCCGGGTTCAATTTCGGCGCGAAGTTGTTATAGGTTAGAGTCTTTGTAGGATCATCTTCGGGTACCCAGATATGGAATGACCAGAGGATTTCGTCGCCGTTCTTGATTGCCACTAGCGCGTTGCCATATTCGCCGGATGGAGTCGTTACTGTTAGTTCCTGTTTGGCCGCGTCAAGGTTCAGCGCAACATTGCCGCTGAACTCTGACCATACAAGCTCCGCAGACTCAGCCTTCGGCGCGCCTGCCGCTACCATGTCGTAGCTTGCAGTGAAGTCCTCGGCAACATTATGGGCCGCCACACTGAAAGTAAGTGCTTCGCCTGGAGAAGCAATGAAGCAGTTGGCCCTGCCATAGCACTGATCGACGGCGATGGCAGTCGGCGAAGCTGATATAGATTCGGAAGTAAGGGAGGATTTTTCGATTGTCACTTCTTTATCCATATCAACAACCTGGACTCCTCCGGAGATGGTCTCGATGTAAACCGACAGGTCGTACTTCCCTTCCGGCATTACGAAATAGAAAGGCACCGACTTCGCATCAGAAATTTCAACTCCTTCGCCACAGTCCAGCAGAATCATATTGCTTCCATTATTTACGATTTTGAGGCTCACGTTATCGAAGTCTGCCTGAGCCTCTCCGGAAATGCTCGAGGTCGCGAACAGCGCGATACTTGAGATGGTCGTAGCGCCTCTGTCCATCTTAACATTGAGCTTGAGTATTCCGGCAGGGTTGAAATAACGGAGATATTTGTTCGTGGACTTCGCGATCATGGGATAGCGGTCGGGGCCGTCTTCCCTGTATTTCTGGTTCTCAGGGAAAATGTAATTACCACCGTCGCAATACGGGTAGATGGAAGTATATGTAGCCCCTTCGTCGAGAAGGGATGTTCCTGAGACGAACTCAAAGTCAGTCGTTGAACTGCCGGATTCTACGGCTTTGTACCTGGCGTACGATGTACCGTCTCCGATAACGACCTCATCTCCTTCCTCCCAGTTGATGGAGTAGAGATCCGCGACTGAGACAAGTGACGTTTTTGAGGCGCAAATCTCGCCTGCGAAACCGCTTGTTCCCGATATTCCGATTGTTTCGACCGGCTCGCCAGTGCATCCGACAACCGCCATAATGGCGATTGAAATATATGAAAGGTAGTTTCTCATTGTCATCGCTATTTATATTGTTTGTCGAATCCGGTAAAATCAGTATGGAGGCTTGAGCACTTGTAAACGTGGGTTACAGGTGACGAGGACTGGATAGTCTGGGTCGCCCTTATCTCCCAGTCGGAAACCTGCGAGGGATCGACATCGCCCGGTGTCTTGATATAGTAGAAGTGCTGGCAGTCCCTTGAGTAGTTGCTGAGGTTGGTTCCTGTACCGGTATTGAACGCCTGGGCACACATATCCGTACCTCTGGCTATCTTCTTCATGTCGCCGTATTTGGTTCCGTTAATATAGAGTTCAATCTTCCAGTTCCAGTCCTCGGCGTCCCATACTGTTGCGACAAAGCAGTTTTGAAGTTCGGCCAGGATGTAATCCTTTGAGCCTGTAGCTGTAGTCAGGCTCTTGTCGTACCAGCAGAAATTGTAGTTTGTGGTCGAAGTGTATATCTGATTTCCGTTGTAGACCCTCATCTTATAGTCCATCGGCTCAAGGGAGGCCTTGCTGTAGAAGTCGCGGACCTCGTTGCCTTCGACCTCATAGATATAGTATCCGATAGGCGATCCGTCAGGACAGATATAACCGTTTGACCATATCCATCCGCAAGGAGCATTCTCGTTATGCTCATAAATGGGACGTCCGCTCTTGCACTTGTAGTCGCTGTGGACCCAGTTGAGGCAGTAATGGGTATGTCCTGAAAGGATGTGGGCGTCGTGGAACTGAGTCATCTCCTGGAGAAGATCGGCATAATGGTAAGGAGGGGTGATGAACTTCTGGTCGGACTCTATTCCTTTATAGAATGCAGCGTGGACGCAGAAGAACAGAAGCTTGTCTTCCTTATCCTCCACAAGGCTGAGGTCATCCCTGAGCCATTGAAGCTGGGCGTCTGTGACTCCGCATTTGTAGTCGGAGCTATATGGTGCAGTATAGCTCAGACAATAGTAATCATCCATCACAACGATGTGGGCCTTACCTACATTGAAGGAATATTCAGTCGGACCGAAGTAGCTGATGTAAGGTTCGAGGGACTCATAGCATGACTTCGCCCCGGTCTTGCAGTGGTCGTGGTTGCCCGGAAGGAAATAGAACGGGAGATAGCCGCCTCCCGCAATGGAGAAATTCTCCATCTGTTTCCTCAGGTATGCATAAGAGCCGGGCGCATTGGAGGCCATGTCGCCGAGGCAGATAAGCTGGGGATTCTTGTATTTCCCGCTTGTGAGTCCTTCGTCAAGTACAGTCTTGATGTCGGCGAGGGTTTCTGTCCTGAATCTGTCGATATGGGAATTCGCGTACGGCTGAGGGTCACCGACACTCAGGAAAGTCCAATCGTCAGAAGAGCCTTTTCTCTTTGATATGGCGAAGTCGCTCCTGTTGAAATTGGAATGATCGACCTTGAATACCTTATAGAAGGCAGGCATCTTCGTCGCGTCATCGAGAGGGTTCTCGTAGTCGGCCGGACAGGAGAAATAGACATATCTCGCAAGTTCGTTGGCTACGAACTGATATACTCCGTTACGGTCGGTTACGGTATATGAATAACCGTCTGAAACCGGGACACCGGCTATTCCCTCCCCTGTTTCCTTGTCGGTTATCAGGCCAATGAGGTTGTTGTTGCCGGAAATGAAGGAGCCGTTGATATAAAGGTATTCCGGAGCGAACTCGAAAGTTCCGAGATCGCAGACCATATTGCGGGAAACCGAGACGGCATCATCAATGGTGATTTCAGACTGATACCTGTTCGTATCGGTTATCGTTATTGTCATCCCGCTTTTGAAATTTACGGGTGGAACGGCAATATAGAATGACTTTGGTGTTTCCGTCAGGGTCTCAGCATTGTCGAAAAGCAGAGTCTGGGTCGGATAGGAAGAATACGGATCCTGAAACATTCTGACCTTGGGCTCCCGGTCAGTGAACAGCGTGACATCGGCAGGACCGGAAATCTTTTCCTTGCCATTGGTTCTGAGCTCTATCCTGTTGATGTCAGCGTTTCCTTTAAGGGAAATCTTCAGGAATCCGCAAAGGGCCCAGAAGTCGAGCCGTACATCTTTAGGTGAGGAAGATACTGCGGCGTAGATCGCAGAACCTTCGGTATACCTTCCGGGAGTGTGTTTCTGAGTATTCGGATATACGATATGGAGTTCACCGTCAGTATCATAACTGTAATCCCCTCCATAAGGATATACGGCGCAGTTCCTGTCCAGAGGCTTCGCTTCCTCCAGGTCGCCGATGACGCTTGTGGTTCCTGTAAATCCGTCGCCGGTAGCAGTTATAAAACCTTTCGTATCACCTGTTTCTCCTTTGAAGCGGTACATCTCGATTCCTTCAGTTGTTCTGAAGACGGAAAACCTGTCCCCTTTTGCCCAGCTCAGGGTTCCGTCGGTAGCGAGAGCCGCTTTTGTCTGCGGTTCAGCAAAGCAGATAGTGAACGAGGAACCGTCACCGTCAATGACCTTGTAGGAACTTTTCCCGGAGCCCGGCTTTTCATCGCCACAGCCCGTTGCAACGGCGATTATGGCGATGAGTGCAAAAATGGATTTTTTCATGAAAATCATAAGATTTGTGTAAACACATTTTCGCAAAGTTAATAATGCCACCCCCCCTCCCACGAACTTTAATTTTTGACATTCAACTCCGGGAAATGGCGGCGCTGATGTATTCACTAGAACCGGAGGACAAGACCGACCCCGTTCTGCTGGGCGCCGAATTCTACAGTGACGCCGCCCGCATTTCCGGCATTATATTCATCGGCAATCCAATCCAGGCGTTTGCTTCCTATACAGACAAGCGGGATTCCGGCAGAAACGAAAGCTCCGGCCACCACGCCGGTACCGATAGCGGCATTGAACCACGGCACATTCCACATATTGTATCGCCAGGAATACAGTGCGAAGCCCATGTATGCCACCGCAGATACTGCGATAACGCCACCAGAACCGGACAGGGCCCTTCCGGGATTGATCTGTTTCGTGGCACTGACATACGTATTGCGATATACATCCGCGCCGACGGTTTCCATTATCATGTAGGCGTTGAGCGGCTGCCCGTCAACAAGCAGTTTCGTCCCCTTGCGGTACATCTCACCCTCGGGTATCTGGGCATGGAGGTAAAACCCTGCAAACAACAATGCAAAAAGCAGTAAAAGTTTCTTCATGAATTCAAAATCTATATCCTGTCTGTAAAGATAACTCCGTCAAGATGGTCGCATTCGTGCTGGAAGATAACTGCAGTGAAGCCTGTGACGGTTTCCAGCGTATCCGAAAGGGTTGCCGGAGACGTATAGGCTATGTCTATATCCCTCCAGCGCAGGACATCCCCACGCCTGTCGGGAACACTGAGGCAGCCCTCCGGGCCCGCCTCCTTCTCCCCTCTCGTCGCAACAATCCGGATATTGGGATAGACCTCGAACGGCTCACCTTCCTTGTCAAACCTCTGGACGGCCACGACGCGTCGCGAAACGCCGACCTGCGGTCCGGCGATCCCGACGCCCTCCTCGGCCGTAACGGTCTCCACCATCCGCCCGGCAAGCCGACGGTAAACCGTCCCGCCGACAAGCCCGGAAGGAATCTCCGAAGAAGGCTTCCGCAGAACGGCAAGGTCCTCCTCATCCGTCACGAGGGTGACCCTCATCTTCCCCCTCCCATCCATAATCAGCTCCTTCTCCGATCCTATCCACCCCTCATTGCCCCCGCGACATCCCAGAACAGCCACAAACGCCACTATTATCAATAACTTCTTCATATCGGTTTCAAATCTCCACAAATTTAACGAAAAATCCTCATTCCGGTAATACAATCCCCGCCCGAAACCCTGAAAACTAAACGGGGAACGCAATTCTTTAAATTTTTTAATAATTTTTCACCCTTACGTTTTGTCGCAAAACAAGGGCTAAAACAACACAAATCGTAAGCGAACGCCCTATATTATACTTACACTTTTATCGCGTCTTAAGGGGCAAAAATTTCAAATAATCCATTTAGCGCTGATATACGCGCACTTGCATATGTGAGAAATTGTGACAATATTTGCAAGTTGTATATACTAACTAATTTTAATAATGGAAAAATTCAAGCAATTGCTTTGGGTAATTGCGCTGTTCTTCCCGGTTCTCGGCTTCGCCCAGACTACCGTGAAAGGTACGGTGTATTCCTCCGAAGACGGACTCCCTGTGATAGGGGCCAGCATCTTCGTCAAGGGTACTACCATAGGCACAGTTACTGACCTTGATGGTAATTTTACCCTCGAAGGAGTTCCGGCATCAGCCAAGACCCTTGAAGTCGCCTGCCTCGGTATGACGACCAAGGAGATACCGGTATCCCCGACGGTAAAAGTGACTCTCGATCCCGACTCAATGACATTGAACGAGGTCGTCGTCACGGGACTTCAGACAACCGACCGCCGTCTGTTCACCGGCTCAACCGCAAAAGTCAATGCGGAAGACGCCAAGATCGACGGTGTCGCCGATATCAGCCGCTCCCTTGAGGGCCGCGTCGCCGGTGTGTCCGTCCAGAACGTGTCCGGAACCTTCGGTACCGCTCCCAAGATCCGTGTCCGCGGTGCAACGTCAATATACGGCTCCTCCAAGCCTCTGTGGGTTGTGGACGGTGTCATCATGGAAGATGTAGTCGACATCAGCGCCGACCAGCTCTCTTCCGGAGATGCCAACACCCTCATTTCCTCGGCTATCGCAGGCCTCAACTCTGACGATATCGAGTCCTTCGATATCCTCAAGGACGGCTCCGCAACCTCTATATATGGCGCGCGCGCAATGGCGGGCGTCATCGTCATCACGACGAAGAAAGGACGTGCCGGTTCGATAAGGATGAACTACACGGGTGAGTTCACAACAAGGCTCAAGCCCTCATACAGGACCTTCAACATCATGAACTCCCAGGACCAGATGGAAATCTACCAGGAGCTCCAGCAGAAGGGTTACCTCAACTACGCATCCCTGTCCAACGCCTCTGCAAGCGGTGTATACGGCAAGATGTACGAGCTCATCAACCAGTACGACGCCACTTCCGGAAGGTTCGGACTTGCCAACACTCCCCAGGCGAAAGCCGAGTACCTCAGGAATGCCGAGTACAGGAACACCGACTGGTTCGACCTCCTCTTCTCCAACGGTCTCCAGCAGAACCACTCCATAAGCATCTCCGGAGGTTCCGACAAGGGTACCTACTATGCTTCCGGTTCCGCAATGTACGACCCGGGCTGGACCCAGCAGAGCTCCGTCCAGCGTTATACCGGCAACGTCAATGCGACCTACAAGTTCCTCGACAACCTTACTTTCAACGTCATAAGCAACGCCTCCTACCGTAAGCAGCGCGCTCCGGGAACCCTCGGACAGGCTGTCGACGTAGTATCCGGCGAGGTCAAGAGGGACTTCGATATCAACCCTTACTCCTACGCTCTCAACACTTCCCGCGCACTTGATCCCTACGAGTTCTACAAGAGGAACTACTCCCCGTTCAACATCATGAACGAGCTCGACAACAACTACATCGACATCAACGTCATGGATTTCCGTATCCAGGGCGAGATCAAGTACAAGCCCATCAAGAACCTCGAGTTCAGCGCCATCGGTGCGATGAAGTACACTTCAACCGCCCAGGAGCACTACATCCTTGAGGATTCCAACCAGGCCCTCGCGTACAAGGAGATGAGCACCACCGTCATCAGAAACGCCAACCCGTTCCTCTATGACGACCCCGACAAGCCTTACGAGTATCCCGTCTCCGTCCTCCCCGACGGAGGTATCTATGAGAGGAACGACAACTCCCTCCTCGGATACAACTTCCGCGCTACCGTAAACTACAACAACACTTTCGCCGGCAACCACATCGTCAACCTCTTCGCCGGTACCGAGATCAACAACAACGAGCGCCATGGAACATGGTACAGGGGTTGGGGTATCCAGTACAACATGGGAGAGGTTCCCAACTACGACTACCGCGTGTTCAAACAGGGTTCCGAGCAGAACAGTAACTACTACACGATGACCAACACCCACGACAGGAGCGCCGCATTCTTCGGCAATGCGACCTATTCCTACGCCGGAAGGTACGTCATCAACGGCACCCTCCGCTATGAGGGTACCAACAAGCTCGGAAAGAGCCGTACTGCCCGCTGGCTCCCTACATGGAACATCTCCGGAGCATGGAACATCCACGAGGAGTCCTGGATGAAGAATGCGTACCCCGCAGTCTCCCACCTCAGCCTCAAGGCTTCCTACTCCCTTACTGCTGACCGCGGTCCTTCGTCCGTCACCAACTCCGCTGTCGTAATCTCGGCATACACCCCCTGGAGGCCTTTCGCCAACGTCCGTGAAACCGCACTCGCTATCGTGGACCTCGCCAACGACGAGCTCACCTACGAGAAGAAGAAAGAGCTCAACCTCGGTCTCGAGGCCGGCTTCTTCGACAACAGGGTCAACCTCACCCTCGACTGGTACACACGTAACAACTACGACCTCATCGGTGTAATCAACACCCAGGGTATCGGCGGTCAGGTCCAGAAGATGGGTAACATCGCGACCATGAAGTCCGACGGTGTCGAGATCTCGCTCGCCACCACGAATATCAAGGGCAAGGACTTCACCTGGACCAGCAACCTTATCTACTCCCACTCCCACAATGTCGTCACCGACCTCAAGACCACAATCCGTGCTATCGACCTCATCCAGGGAAGCGGATTCGCCCAGGAAGGCTATCCCGTACGCGGTATCTTCTCGATACCCTTCGTCGGCCTCAACAGCGAAGGTCTTCCCGTATTCAAGGACCAGGATGGTGGAGAGTCCGTCAGCAACATCAACTTCCAGGAGTCCGACCCCGACAAGCTCAAATTCCTCGAGTACTCCGGAAATGCCGATCCCACTGACGTAGGTTCCTTCGGTAACATCTTCGAATACAAGGGTTTCCGCCTCAATATCTTCATGACGTACTCCTTCGGAAACGTAATCCGCATGGACCCCGTCTTCAGAAGCTCCTACAACGACCTCGACTCCATGCCTAAGGAGTTCGCCAACAGATGGGCGGTTCCCGGAGATGAGAACTTCACTGACATTCCCGTCATCGCCTCCGTATGGCAGAACAGGAAGGACACCCAGCTCAGCTATGCCTACAACGCATACAACTACTCCTCTGCACGTATCGCAAGAGGCGACTTCATCCGTATGAAGGAAATCTCCTTCGGATACGAATTCCCCAAGAGATGGATCGAGAAGATCAAGCTCAACAGCCTCTCCATCAAGGCTCAGGCAACCAACCTCTTCCTCCTCTATGCTGACAAGAAGCTCAACGGTCAGGATCCCGAATTCGCCAACGCCGGCGGTGTAGCGGTTCCTCTTCCCAAGCAGTTCACCTTCACACTCAAAATCGGTCTTTAATCAGGGAGGAAAAAGTTATGAAAATGAATAGAATCATATATCTTATCGCAGCATGCGCACTCTGTCTCTCCTCTTGCGACAAGTTCCTCGACATCATGCCCGACAACAGGACCGAGATCGACTCCGCAAAGAAGATGCGCGCACTTCTCGTTTCCGCATATCCGGAAACGGACTACATGCTTATCACGGAATACATTTCCGATGACGTTGACGACTACGGCCCCACCAACCCCAACACCGACAGGTTCCTCGACCAGGTCTTCGGCTGGGAATGGATCAAGGAAAGCGACAACGAGGACGTCGAGATGCTCTGGGGTAACAGCTACCTCGCAATAGCCGCCGCCAACCAGGTTCTCTTCGGTATCGAGCAGCTCGCAACTGACGAGGATAAGGAAAAAGGCCTTACCCTTGTTGAAATAGCCGAGAAGAACGGTCTCACCGGCGAAATGGCCGAGGCCCTCCTCTGCCGCGCCTACAACCACTTCGTGCTTGTCAACATCTTCTCCCTCCAGTACAACCAGATCACTTCCGACAAGGATCTCGGCATCACCTACATGGAAGGTCCCGAGAAGGGTCTCAACCCCAAGTACGAAAGGAACAGCGTAAAGGAAGTCTACGAGAAGATCGACGCCGACCTCCAGAACGCTCTCCCTTACGTGACCGACGAGTACTTCACCGTTCCCAAATACCATTTCAACAAGGCCGCAGCCTACGCTTTCGCAGCAAGGTTCTACCTCTTCTATGAGAAATGGGAAGAGTCCGTCAAGTATGCTGATCTCTGCCTCGGCAGCGAGCCCACAGCTCTCCTCAGGGACTGGGCCGACCAGGCCAAGATGACCCAGGACCCCGACATCATCACCGAGCACTATATCTCCTCCGATGTCAAGGCCAACCTCCTTCTTCTTACCGCCTACTCCAAGATGGGACTCTGCTTCGGTGCATACAACTACTACTCCAAGTATTCCCACGGCAACTACCAGGCTACCAATGAGGATGCCGGCGCTCTCGCCAAGCTCTTCAAGACCGAGATGGGAAGCTTCTACAAGATGTCTCCGAAGGTATATTCCGCAACCAACCTCGACAAGGTCATATTCTGGAAACTCCCCTACCTCTTCGAAGAGACCGACCCTGTGGCCCAGATCGGTTACTACAGGAGCGTATATCCCGCAATGACCGGTGATATGGTACTCCTCGAAAGGGCTGAGGCCAAGATCCTCCTCAAGAGGTATGAAGAGGCCGCCGAAGACCTCAACATATGGCTCAACAACATAGCCAAGAAGAGCTACACCCTTACTCCCGAGTCGATCAACGACCTCTTCAAGGACATGCCCTACCATGAGTGGAATGTCGGCAATCCCAAGAAGAAACTCAATCCCGCGTTCGACATCCAGCCCGACCTCCAGGAGAACATGCTCCACTTCACCCTTCTTCTCAAGAAGATCGAAGGCCTCGGAGTCGGCCAGAGATGGTTCGACATCAAGCGCTACGGCATCGAGGTCGTACGCCGCGAGATGGGCGCTGACGGCAACCCGCTCAAGAAGGGCGATGTACTTACTGTAGATGACCCCAGACGTGCTGTCCAGATACCCGTCAAGGTCGTTGATGCAGGTTATCAGAAGAATCCCCGCTAAAATCTCTTAATCGAACACATTATGAAGAAAATAATATACATACTGGCGGTTTCACTCTCCATCGCGGTCCTCTCCTCATGCGAGAAGGAGGTCCTCAGCGACAGGAGCGTCATAACCGTAGAAGAGATGGAGCAGACCGAACTCGACAAGTGGCTCACCGTCAACTTCCTTAACCCGTACAATATCGACTTCGTCTACCGCTTCTCGATGAACGAGTCCGATATGAACTACTACACGATCCCTCCGAGATACGAACTCGCCGTGAAGATGGCCCATCTCGTCAAGTATCTCTGCATCGACACCTACGACGAGGTCGCCGGCATAGAGTTCACGAGGTCATACTTCCCCAAGATGTTCTTCCTCATCGGAGAATGGGAATACAGGAACAACGGAACCTTCATCCTCGGTACCGCTGAAGGCGGCAAGAAGATCCTCCTCTCGGGTATCAACTACCTCGACGAGTACGGCAAGGATGCCGAAGGCCTCAACTTCTACTACATCAAGACCATCCACCACGAGTTCACCCACATCCTGAACCAGACAAGGAGCTATCCCCAGGAATTCGCCCAGGTCAACGGTAACGGATACGTGGCCGACAGCTGGAGCGAGCCTCCCTACAACACCGAATACCTCAAGAACGGATTCTTCACGGCCTACTCCCAGGAGAATGACGCCGAGGACTTTGCAGAGCTCATGTCTGAATACGTGACCCACACCCAGGAATACTGGGACAGCGAGATCGCCAAGGCCGGTGACGGCAAACAGTACATCAACCGCAAGCTCGACATTGTCCGCTCCTACATGCTGGATACATGGGGAATCGACATGGACGTACTCCGTGCGACTATCCTCAGACGCCAGAACGATGTTACCAGCGGCAAGATCGACCTTCAGGATTTAACTATCAGATAAAAGGACGGAGAAAATATGAAAACACTTAGAAAAGCATTCATTCTTGCAGCGGCCCTCTGCCTGCTTGCAGCCCAGTCCTGTCTCAAGGACCAGCACGAGGTCTTTGACAAACCATATTCCGAGAGACTAAGCGAATTCAATTCGAACGTACGCTCCATCCTCGAGAAGGACGGACAGGTATGGCTCATGGAAATGTATCCCGGAACCAGCCAGAAGTTCGGCGGATATGCATATTTCCTTACCTTCGAGAACGGCATGGTAAACGCCCGCTGCGAACTCGATCCCGAGACCGTCTACTCAAGCTACTACAAGATTACCTCAGACAACGGTCCCGTCCTTTCATTCGACTCCTTCAATGACGCGCTCCATGTCTTCGCAACGCCTTCGAGCGGCGCATACGAGGCTATGGGCGGCGACTTCGAGTTCTCCATCAAGTCTTACTCGGACAGTAAGATAGAGCTCGTAGGAAAACGTTCCGACAACCATTACAACCTGAACGCCTTCGACGGCGCAATGACTCCCGAGGCCTACCTCGCAGCAGTCAACAGGATGAGCGAGAACGTGCTTGCCGCAACCGTGGAGGCCAAGCTCGGAGAGAGCGACCTTAACGGCGAGGTCGACCTCGACAACCGCCGCATAACCTTCACCTACTACGACCCCGAGGAGAGCGCTCTTCTCAATGCCGGCAGCGATGAGGAGGAAGAAGGCGAGGATGACGGATACGTCACGAAGGCCATGCCCTTCATGTACACTCCTACCGGAATCAAGGCTTACGAGCCTATCAAGATCCTCGGCTACACCTTTAGCGAATTCAACTATTTCGAGGGCAACAACGTCTTCACCGACGGTGTCATAACCCTCCAGGGCAAGGTTCCTTCAGACTACACCCAGTACCCGGACTTCGCCGGCGACTACGTATTCACTTACTACACCAAGAAGGCCAACGTCACCCTCACCCCCGACGAAACCGGTGCCGGATACATCATGTCCGGCCTCGACAGCCACTACACGATCTACCTCAGGTTCATCAAGGCCAAAGGCCGTCTTGAGATGAACTCCCAGAAGATCGGAACCAACGGCTCCAACATCATCTGGCTCGCCGCATGGGACCTCGATCACGGCGGAAGCCTCACATGGAACGAGGATGCAGGAATGGAACTCCACTGGGTCGAGGAAAACGGCCAGTTCGAATTCGTACCCGGTATAAAGGTCGAGGACTTCTATGCCGACTCGTTCATTCTTTGGGAGACCGACGCCAACGGCGCCAGCATCGACTCTTATGAAGGATGGGGTCAGGCCCAGAGCCAGATTCCTTACTTGAAGGCACTTAAACGCAAATAATCTCTGACGACATGAAGAAATTACTTTATATACTTGCTGCGGCTCTCTGCACTCTGGCATTCAACTCATGCCAGGAGGAAGAGATCGTTGAGCCTGCCGCCAAGATAAACATCATATCGAGCAATCTCTCCATCCCCGCCAAGGGCGGCCGCGCAATGGTCATCCTTGCCAAGGAGTGGAAGGGCACCGCGACCGTCGAAGCCGACTGGTGCAGCTATGATACACACAAAGACACTGTATTCTTCTATGCGGAAGAGAACAATGCCCTCGAATCAAGGTACGCCAAGGTCACCCTTTCTCTCGAAGACGAGGATGCTACCATCACAGTCCAGCAGTTCGGATTCCGCACCTCCGGATTCGAAGTCAAGGACATCTCGATCAACGAGGACGCCAAGACCTTCAACTTCCCGTACACATACGACGAGATGATGGTTGCGACAACCGAGGCCGACTGGATCACCCTTACTGTGACGAAGGACAACCTCAAGGTCGACATAGCCAAGAACGAGACTCCCGCGACCAAGACCGAGAAGAGCCGCAAGGCCGAAATCAAGTGGTCACTCGGAATCGACAGCGGTGTTATTGCTGTAGAGCAGCTCAATATCGGCTTCATGCAGCCTGACGCCAACTGGACCGTTGCGTACGACGGCTACAAGGACTACGAAGGCGACAACTACGAGCATATCACGAACACCGTTGCCGATCCTACGGTCTCCGGCATGTACTGGATTACTTACTTCACCAAGGACGACTTCTCCAAGAGCGGTCTCAAGGTCGGCGACTATATCGCCACCCTCGTTCCCGGTATAAAGGACGAACTCGACGAGATAATCGATTACTATGCTGCCGATTATCCCGGCCTCACCTACTCCGACCTCCTCTTCACGGAATCCGACTTCCAGATCTTCGACAAGTTCGCCAACGGCGACTACTACGCTTGCGCAGTCGGACTCGACGAGAACGCCGAACTTACCGGCCACTATGCAGTAGCTGAGTTCACGATCGCAAGAGGCGGCTCCGACGCCAGCGGATACGACGCATGGCTCGGCGAATGGACCTGCCCTCACGGAACGTCCAAGACCAAGACCGACACCTGGACAATCACGGCCAAGGACAAAGGCTACACCTATTACGTCACCGGCATCGAAGGTCGCGACTTCGTGGTCGAGGCCGAATATGACGAGGAGACTGAAGCTCTCCTTATGATTGCTCAGGAGGAAGTAGGAACCTTCACCAGCAGCAAATACGGTGAGTGTGTCGCCGGTTTCTACGGAGCCACAAGTTCAGGCAACTTCTATCGCGCCGAAACAAATCCTTATACCATCATGTATGCTACGATGGACGGTGATGAAGCCCAGTTTGCCCCTGCGACACTCAAGACTCAGGACAACGGCGACTGGCAGCCCGAAATCGCTGCATTCATCGGCCAGAACGAAGCCGGAAACTACGTCCTCCCCGGCGCATTCAGCGATGCAACCCTTACGACAGCAAAGATTGTAAGAAAGGGCGGCAGCAGCGGCGGAGACGACCCTGTTGAAGGCTCCGCAGCCTACAAGAAGTTCCTCGGCGGCTGGACAGTCAACCCCGCTGATGCCACTAGAGACCCCTGGACAGCCAACATCCTCGCCAACGAGACCGACAAGAGCTACCAGATCTACGACTGGCAGGACTGGTCTGACGATTGGGCCGAGCCTATGGACGCAAACTTCAAGGACAATAAGATCTACCTCATGGGCGGAACCGGCAAGCCTCTTGCCGAAAATGTATCACTCGACGACCCTGACGATCCCTTCGACATCTACTACATGGGCAGTGCAGAAATCGATGGCCAGAGCTATGTGATCACCAGCGGCGAAAACATGTATGAGGCATGCGTCGGAGATTTCGACAAGGACGGCAACATCGTCCTCACCGGCCTCAATGTAAACCTCAGCGACGGTGGAACTTATCCGTTCATCGAATTCGGTGTCGTTGCCATGAGCCAGAACGAGGATGGCCCTATCTATACCTTCCTCAACGAGGCCGGTCCTTTCCCTGTCACGATGCTCAAGGGAAGTTCCACTTCTTCCATGAAGACCCTCGGATATGAATGGCATCCCGCCATCAGCACTATGAAGAAGGTAAAGGCAATGGAAATGAAGAGCTGCGAGGAAGAAATCACCCTCGTAGCCCACGAAGCCATCCTCATCCCCGTAAAAGCATTAAAATTCAGAACCAAATAACAAACCAACACTATTATGAAAAAGAATCTTGTATTGGCATTGATCGCCGGAGCTATAGCTTTGGCAGGATGCGGTAAAGACACCGAGCTTTACAACAGGGTTGACGCTCTCGACCAGAGGGTCACGACTCTCGAGGAGCAGGTCAAGGAACTCAACGAGAAGACCATTCCCGGTATCAAAAATCTCGTTGCCGCCTTCCAGGCTTGCGTCTACGTTACCAATGTAACCACTACTTCTGACGGTTACACTCTCACATTCTCTGACGGAACCACTGCCACTATCAAAAACGGTGAGAAAGGTGAGCAGGGTGAAAAAGGTGCCCAGGGCGAAAAAGGCGAAACTGGCGACAAGGGTGAGAAAGGCGACAAGGGCGACAAAGGTGACAAGGGCGACGTTCCCGTCATCAGCGCCGGCGTCTTCGAAGGCGAGTTCTACTGGACTTGCAACGGCGAGTTCCTCACAGACTCCGAGGGCAACTACATCCCCGTCCACAAAGCTCTCCCTATCTTCAAGATCATCGAAGGCAAATGGCAGGTATCCTATGACAACGGCGAGACCTGGACAGAAGTTCCCGAGATGGGCGACAGCGAGGCTCTTCCTATCTCCATCGTGGATGGTGAAGATACTGTTACCTTCTGGATCGGCGAAGAGTCTTACGTAATCAACAAGGAAGTACCCTTCTACCTGAGCTTCGAAAAGCGCGAAGGACTTGGCGTTGCCGAAGGCGAGACCGTTCTGTTCCCCTACACCATCAAAGGCGTAAAGGACGGTGACGAAGTAGAGGTTGACGTCTTCAGCATCATCGGTACCTGGGATGCAGAAGCTGTCGCTACCGACAACAAGTCCGGCAACATCAAAGTCACCAACAACGGTGGTACTGCCAAGATATTCGTATACGCTGCCAACGGACGCGGCAAGACCGACATCAAAGCCCTCACTTTCGTAGGTGGCGAACTTACTGCAACGGTATCTGCCGAAACCGTTCCCGCCGAAGGTGGAGAAATCGCTCTTACCATAACCACCAACGTAGTTTATGACATCCAGATAAGCGACGACGCCACCTGGCTTACCGTTGCTCCTGAGACCAAAGCTACCCATACCGATGTCATCACTCTCGTAGCCGAGGCCAATACTACATACGAGGCCAGAACCGCTACTGTCAATATTACCGGCGGTGGAATCGAGAAGGAATTCGAAATCCTCCAGGAAGCCGCAGAGGCGAATTTCACTCTCGACATCAAGATTGAGAACATAACCACAAGCGGTGCTGACATTACCTTCACTCCCAGCGACAACGACGTTTACTATATGCTCTCTGTTGAAAATCCCGGTTGGGTCGAGCAGTTCGACTCTCTCGATGAACTTGCAGAAGCTGATGTCCAGTACTGGATTAATGAGTATGGCAGTGAATACGCTGAATACGGCTACGACTCTATCGAGGAACTGATTCTCGACAATTTCTGTATGAAAGGCACATTTGCCGACACGTATGACACCTTCGAGCCCAATAGCAAATACTATGCATACGGGTTCTTTGTAGACGAGAATCTCAATATAATATCTGAAGTATTCATCGATGACTTCACGACTGAGGAACTTGTAGGAAGTGCACAGTATGAGGACTATCTCGGACGTTGGAAAATGGGTTCCGATTTCATCGAAGTAACCGAGAAGGTCAACGGCGAGACATATAACGTTACCGGTATCAAGAACCAGTCAGCATATGCCATCCCTGCTGTCGAGGCCTCTTTCGTAGACGGCCTGTTCATCATCAACGAGCAGAAGACAAGCGCAACCACATCTGTAGGCGATTATGGAATCTGCGACCTTTACCTCTCCGGAGTATTCTCATACAGAGGTACCACCTATGGATACTATCCTATCAATGGCGATGATGCCAATACGATTTTCACCGGATCATTCGAGGATGGAAAAATCGTCGTTACCCCCGGCAGCTGCGAATACGGCAAATTCATCGAAATGGGATTCTCATGGGTAATCCAGTCCGGCACGGATGCCGGAGGTGGAAACACCTTCGCTGGAACGTCACTTGTAGACATGGTAACACCACCTGCAGCTTCCGACGAATATAAGAAATGGATTGGCAACTATACTTTCGAAATCGCAGGCACAGAATTCGAGGCCACCGTTTCCGAACTTGACGCTGATGCTTCCTTTATTCTTTCCTTCGATCCCACGTATATCGCGGATTTCGACGCCGTCATCACTTGGGACAAGGCTACAGACGTGGCTACACTCGCAGTGCAGTCTCTTGGCTCATGGAACAGCTCACAGTATGGAGCCGTAACTGACTACATCTATGGTCTCATCCCCTACAACAACTCTTTCACCTCCGTTTCTGGAACATATAACATTGCCAGCATAGCATACAATGAGGGCAATCTCGACTTCACAAGCGGCGGAACAGTGAATATCTCTGGCCTTGGCATTCTCGATGTTGTCGGATTCTCAATGTTCGGGAAGACCAGCAACGGCACTTTGAGATATGTCAATGTCAGCGATATGATCTACTATCCGTTCACCCTTACAAAGGCGGCAGGCACGGCAACCACGACTCTTTCCAACACTTCTGCAAGGGCAAAGGTGGCTTACGAGACAAAGAGCGTTTCTGCTTCAGGAACAAGCTCAATGGCTGTCAACAAACTCAATGCAATCAGAAGAACTGCAATAAAGAGATAGTGATTTTCACTGTAATATTTTAACAATGCTTCGAGTAAAGAGGCGGGTTAAAAGGGCCCGCCTCTTTATCTCGTAAAAAGAAACTAGATAAATGAGAACTGTAAAACTCGGTATTTTCCTGATGATTTCGGCTGCGGCGGTACTTGCCGGAGCCTGTGAAAAGGAATTTGAAGAGAGGAGTGTATCCGGGATAACTTCCAATAAACCCGTAACCCAGGTCGAGACCGGGACAGAGACGCGGCCGACTGCCGCTTTCGTGCCCGGCGAGGCCGTGGTCGTGCTTTCCGACTGGCTCGTGGAGAAAGTCGAGCAGGCGACCGGATCGGGGCTTGAGATTTCGTCCATGGATGAGCTCTCCGGGATTTACAGCGAACTCGGTATCAAAAGGATGGAAAGGCTGTTCCCTTACGCGGGTGAGTTCGAGGAACGAACCCGAAAGATGGGACTCCACAAATTCTATCGTGTAGATCTCGGCGGGCCCCGGACGACCGAGGCACAGAAGGCCGCCTCCGAAGCACCCGCCCGTGTCGATTCGTTCGAAGCCCAGCGCAGGGTGACGAACCTCGTGACGGTCAATGACCCCGGTTTTTCCCAGCTCTGGGGCCTCAACAGCACAAAGAACACAAGGTCCAACATCAATGTCGAACCCGTATGGGAATACACAATGGGTGACCCTAACGTCATTGTAAATGTCGTCGACACGGGCATAGACATGAACCATGAGGACCTCAGCTGGAACTGCAGCACTAAGGACAACTACAACTTCGTGAGCAACAAATCGACTATCACGGCCGGAGACCATGGAACCCATGTCGCCGGTACGATAGCGGGCGTCGGCAACAACGGCAAGGGCGTCATCGGCATCGCCGGAGGCGACTATGCCGCAGGCAAGCGCGGCGTGACTCTTCTTAGCTCCGAAGTCTTCGAGGGCAAAAATTCCGCAAGGAGCTTTGCCAACGCGATAGTCTGGGGCGCCGACCATGGCGCCGTAATCTCCCAGAACAGCTGGGGCGATAACTTCGACTACAACGACGACGGAAAACTCACGGGCCAAGAGCTTGAGGATGCTCTCGCCGCGACCATAGACTCTGCGACGAAAAACGCCGTCGACTATTTCATACGATATGCCGGATGCGACAAAAACGGCAACCAGGCCGCCGGCTCCCCCATGAAGGGTGGCGTCGTGATTTTCGCTGCCGGCAATGACGGCATCGAAAACGGCGCGCCGGCCAACTACGCGCCTATCTTTGCTGTCGGAGCTGTCAAGAAGAGCGCCGCTCTCGACTACTACTCCAACTACGGCAGCTGGGTGGACATCTGCGCCCCCGGCACAGATATCTACAGTACGGTTCCGAACAGTAAATATGACACTTACTCCGGAACATCGATGGCCTGCCCGCACGTATCCGGTGCGGCAGCCCTCCTGCTCTCCTTTTTCCAGAGAGACGGCTTTACCAACGACGATCTTCTCGAGATGCTCCTCGAAGGCGCCAACAGGACGAAGATAAACTATAACGGCAAGGCCTGCGGTCCTTACCTCGACGTCTACTCCTCCTTCCAGTACGGCCTTGCAAAATACAAGAGAGAGAACAACAACGACCCCATCATCGAGACTGAATATACAGGTGACTATACCTTCCGCCATTGGGAGGACATCACCATTCCCTTCCACATCTATGACCCCGACGGCGACAAGGTCGAGGTCAGCGCAGAGTTCGAGGACAGAGGCTCCCTTACCCAGAACGCTTCCCTCTCGGACATCTACGACTTCTCCCTTCTCTGCCAGCTTGTAAGCGATGATGCCCCCAAGAAGGTCAAGATCACGGCAAGCGACATGTACGAAGGAGTGGCTGAAATGGAATTCAGCTACAAGGTCCTCCCCAACAACCCGCCCGTAATGGACGGAAAGCTCAAGGACCTTCTCTACACATTGGAAGACAAACCCAAAGCTATCGACCTCAACGGGATCTTCTCCGATCCTGACGGCGAGGACCTGAGGCTCTCAGTCCTCTCCTCCCCTGTCGGCATCATAAGGACAAGGCTCGATGAGGACAACACGATCAGCATCAACATAAGCGGCCCCGGACTCGCTACGGTATACGTCAGCGCCTCCGACCACATGGGAGCAAAAGTCGAGTCCCAGTTCAGGGTGCTTGTCCGCTCCACAGACTCCGAAATGGACATCTACCCCAACCCCGTCATCGACATCCTCCACATAAGGACCGGACTCGAGAAGGAAGACCTTCCCGTCACGGTCCTCAACTCTACCGGAGCGACAACGTTCAGCGGGATCCTCTCCTGCAGCGCTTTCGAGCCCGGTGAGATCGACATGAGCAGTTACGCTCCCGGCCAGTACAAGGTCGTCGTGGAGAAGAACGGAGAGAAAACAGCAAGAACCATAATCAAGAGATAGCGGAGCCATGAAGAACTTTTTGAGAATATTTGCCTTTGCGGCTTTGCTTTCCCTCGGTTTCCCTGCTGTAATCGCCGCCCAGGAGGGCCAGGCCGGCTTTGCAATGCTGTCCAATATAATCGGCCACAACCCCGCCGCCCAGGGCATGGGCGGAACCGGGCTCCTTTCGAGCCGGTCCATCGCATGGGATTACAGCGGCAACGTTGCCGCAGTGCCCTTCTCTGACCTCAAGGGAGATTTCCAGTTCTCATGGAACAACTGGAAACCGACCTCGTCCAACTGTTATAACGGCGGTCTCGCATTCAATATCAATAACAAGATAGGCATCACAGCCGGCGTATCCGCCGGTGCGGGACAGGAGTTCGACCTCTACGACGACAACGGGGACGTGGCCGGAAAATTCAAGCCCAAGGACTTCAATTTCGGCGCCGGCATAAGCTGGAGATTCATCGAATGGGTGTCTGTCGGCGTGAACCTCAGGTACTCTACGGAAAAGCTCCTCGAAGACTTCTCCACGAAGGCCTTCTCCAGCGACATCTTCCTCATGGGAGACTACAGGGGCATACGCCTTGCCGCCGGTGTAAGGAACCTCGGCACCGCTGTCAAGAACTATGACGGCAATACCTATCCCCTAGCCTCGTCGGCAACTTTCGCAGCCGGTTACAGCAATGTCTTCGGCGACCACGGGATAGAGGCCGAGTGCGATTTCGACTATTATTTCTCCGGGAAGAAATACAGCGCCTCTGCGCCTGTCTCCATTTCTCTCGGAGCCGCATATACCTACCATGACATCGTTACCGTCCGCGGCGGATACCACAACGGCGGCCTTATGGGGAACTACGGATCCGTAGGCCTCGGCCTCAAGTTCTTCGGCGTAAGGCTCGATGCAGCCTACCTGCTCGCAGACAAGTCCAGCCCTGTTGCAAATACGGTTAATGTCGGTGTAGGGTACTGCTTTTAAGATTCAAGGATTATGATTTGTAGGAAGAGCTGTTTACTTCTCGCCGTTATGGCCCTGTTGTCCTTCTCCTGTTCCGAGGAGGAGACGATAGACCGCGCCCTTTCATCAGAGAACGAGAAGGGCAAGGAAACAACCCATAGTGGCGCTCCCGAAAAACTTTCGGAGGATATGACTTACGACATGGTCGTCATCTTCGACCTCGAGACGGCCGACCGCCTCGCCGAAGATGTGGAGGAGGGCGTGCTGGAGGGCCAGGCCATCTCCAAGGCTTTCGCTGCGACGAAAGCCGCGTCGATGGCGCGCCTCGACATCGTCAGGATGGAGAGGGTGTTCCCCGACGCCGGAGAATATGAAGGACTCCACCGTAAGGAAGGCCTCCACAAATTCTACAGGGTGACTTATTCCAAGCCTGTCGCAAAAGAGACGGCCGAGGCCGAGCTCTCCGGCGTTCCCGCAGTAGAAAAGGCCGAGGCTCCGACACCCAAGAAGCTCTGCGCCGTCAACGTCCCGTTCAACGACCCTTACGCCAAGTCCTACCAGTGGCAATACTACAATGACGGCTCCCTCTACTCCAAGTTCGTCAATGGCTGCGACATCAATGTCGTACCCGTATGGCAGAACTATACCGGAGGCACTTCCAACGTCATCGTCTCTATCGTCGACGAAGGCATAGACGCAAGCCATGAGGACCTCGGCGCCGTCATGGTGCCCGCCGGCTCCAACGGCAGCAAGAACTTCGCAACCACCAGCAGCAAAGCCTACACTATCACGCCGGGAGAGCATGGCTGCCATGTCGCCGGCATAGTCGGCGCAATCAACAACAACGGCAAAGGCGTATGCGGCGTCGCCGGAGGCCTTGACGGCAAGGGCGGCGTGAAGCTCATGTCCTGCCAGATATTCGGTGACCGCAGCGGAGACTCCGCGGCTGCAATAGTCTGGGGTGCGGACCATGGCGCAGTAATCTCCCAGAACAGCTGGGGATACGACTTCGACTCCAACGACGACGGTCAGCTTACCGGAAGCGAGGCGACCAGGGCCCGCAGCGCGACTATCGACTCCTCGGACAAGGCTGCAGTCGACTACTTCATCAAATATGCCGGCTGCGACGCTCAAGGCAACCAGAGGTCCGATTCCCCCATGAAAGGTGGAATCGTCATCTTCGCTGCCGGAAACGACAATTTCGAGAACGGTGCACCGGCCAACTATGAGCCCGTCGTGGCTGTCGGAGCCATCGGCCCCGACGCCCGCAGGGCCTCCTACTCCAACTATGGCAGCTGGGTCGACATCTGCGCCCCCGGCGGAGAATACGACCGCTTCAGCAGCGTCAGCGTCGGAAAGAACGGGACCTCATACATACTCAGCTGCAGCACGGTATCCGACGGCGGCTATACCTTCATGTGCGGAACATCAATGGCCTGCCCTATGGTCAGCGGTGTCGCCGCCCTCGTCGTATCCTACTTCGGTGGCCCGGGCTTCACAAACACCCAGCTCAAGAGCATGATCCTCGACAATGCCAACTACACGATTATTCCGACCAGCGACAAGATCGGCCCGCTTGTCGATGCCTACGAGATATTCAAGAAGAATCTTACGCCCAACGGCAATCCCGAGATCTCCACTACCTACAAGGGCGACTACACAGTCCGCGTCGGAGGCTCTCTCGCCGTTGATTTCACGGCCAGCGACCCTGACGATGACGTCTGCACCTTCACCCTTGAAGGCGGTGACGGCTCCGCTACCCTCACCTCCACGGGCAACAACAAATGCCGCATCACCATCAATACGGCAATTAAATATGTCGGTACCCATAAGGCGACGTTGAAGGCTGAGGACGGCAACGGCGGCAGCGCGGCATATCCCCTTGAATATACCGTCCTCGCAACCTCCAACCCTGTAATCTCGACCGACTACACCGGCGACTACACTGTCCGCGTCGGCAGCAGTCTCGCAATAGACTTTACGGCCAGCGACCCTGACGGGGATATCTGCACCTTCACCCTCGAGGGCGGCGACGGCTCCGCCTCCCTCGCCTCCACCGGCGAGAACAAATGCCGCATCACAATCGACTCCTCGGAAAAGAATATCGGCAGCCACTCGGCTACCCTCAAGGCAGTGGACGGCAATGGGGGCTCCGGGACCTACGCATTGAGCTACACCGTCGTATCGATATACAGTCCCACCATTACGACCGACTATACCGGCGACTACAGCGTCCGCGTCGGCAAGGAGCTGGAGATAATCTACACAGTCACGGACAGCGACAGCGACAACGTCAATGTGACCCTCCAGTCCGACGGCTCCGCCACCCTCACCCCGATGGGCGGCGGCCAGTACAAGTTCGCCGTCAATACCCAGCAGACGTACGCCGGAAGCCATACCGCCATCATAAAGGCTGACGACGGAGAGACGACCCCCGCCAAGCTCATTGTCAACTACCGCATCATCGCCAACAAGAAACCGGTTATATCGACGACCTACGACGGCAGCTACACCCTCATCACGGGTTGCGGTCCTATCAACATCGATTATTCAGTAACCGATCCCGACGGTGACGTATGTACCGTAAGCTACGACGGAGACGGCTCCGCGACCTTCACAAAGACCGGCGAGGGAAGCTACAGGCTCTCAATCCTCGACAATGAAGCCTATGCAGGCCCCCATACCGGACTGATCACTGCAAATGACGGATTCGGCGGCACTGCCACCAAGTCTGTCGCATACACAGTCAAGGTCAACCACGCTCCCAAGATTGCCCAGGAGGGCAGCTTCGATCCCGAAATCGCCGTCGGCCAGTATATCAAGGCCTATTTCAAGGTATCCGATGAGGATGGCGACGAGCTCACCGTCTCCCTGAGCGGTGACGGTTCGGCAACCCTCAACCACCCCGACACCTACGACTACAACCTTTCCTTCAACGCCACCAGCGGAAACGTAGGGTCCCATACTGCAAAGCTTACCGTAAGCGACCCTTACGGTCTCAAGGCCGACATCTCCGTCTCATACACCATTTATGTCAACCGTCCTCCCGTAATCACCATGAATTACGACGGAGCCAACCCTCTCAAGTGGTATGAGACCGGCTCGCTCTCGATCAAGGCCGAAGACCCCGAGGGCAAGCCCGGAATGAGCTTCGAAGTCAAGTCCGGCAACGCCGTCTCCACTCCGACAGTCAGCGGCAATACCGCTACCGTAAACATCGGAGATGGCAAAGGCAAGTTCGTTGGAGCATGCACGATAGTCGCGACCGCTACGGACTGGCTCGGAGAGACCTCCAGCAAGACGTTTACCTACACAGTCCTCGCCAACAGGGCTCCCCTTCCCGCCTCGGCTATCGAAGATGCCTATCTCGACAGGACGAAGGGCGATGTCACAATAGACCTCTCCGGTGCCTTCAAGGATCCCGACCTGGAAAATCTGACCCTTACCGCGAAAGCCGGCGACGGCTCGATAGCGTCTGTCGAGACAAGCGGCTCCACAATCAGGCTCAAGGGCCTCAAGAACGGCGTCACGGACATTACCGTCACCGCAACCGACGGCCTCGGCCTCTCGTGCAGCAGCACGTTCAAAGTCGGCTCGTTCGACCTCAGCGGCGGCCCCGTCATAGCTCCCAACCCCGTAAGGGACAACATGACCATACGTCTTGGAGAAAAGACCGACGTCAATGTCAGGATCTACTCCGAGAGCAACAAGCTCGTCAAGGAAGAGAATGGCACATCAAGCGTCTTCGAGCCTATGACAGTCAATGCATGGAGCCTTGCTCCCGGCCGGTATACCGTCCACATCACCTATGGCGGTAACACCTACAAGAGGTCCATAACAAAGATTTGATGATGAGGACGATGAAGAAGATATACGCAATAGCTGCAGCTTTGCTGCTGATGGCTCCCGCCACTTTGCGTGCGCAGGAGAGCACCGTAGCCATGCCGTTCATAGCCGTGAACCTTGATGCCGCCTCAGCCGCTATGGGAAGCATGTCGATCTACAACAATGCCGCCTCTTCCGTCTGGAACAAGGACATGGCCCATATTGAGGCCGGATACGGAATGTGGACACCAAAGGCCTCATATCCCGGCAACGACATCTTCCTGAGAGGCCACTGGCAGGTCAAGGACTTCGTGGCGCTCAGGCTCGAGTTCGCCGACCGCCTGGAGACTCCCTATGACATTATCGATGATTTCGGCGAGACCGTCGGCAGCTACAAGCCCGGCTCCCTCCGCGGATATCTCGGCGCGAGCTTCAAGTTCGCCGAGCACTATTCCATCGGCGTCGATGCCGTTTACGCAAGGCGCAATCTCTACGAGGATGCGATATACAACACTGTCGCCGCGAATGCCGCCTTCATGATGAGATTCAAGGTCTTCAATGCAGCATTAGGCGTTAAGAACGTCGGCATGCCCGTAAAGAACACCGCCCATACAGGAAGCTACATGATACCCTCGTCAGCCTTCGCGGACCTCGCATTCGATATCGAGAAAGGTAAGCATGACATCCTCTTCGGAGGAGAGTTCGAGTACATGTTCAACAACATGATCGCCTACGGAGCCGGCGCCAGCTACACTTACGGCGATATGGTCGCCGTAAGGCTTGGCTACCACGGCGGCGGACTCTTCCCTAATCACTTCTCCGCCGGCCTCGGCCTCAAGTTCAAGGGCATCACCCTGAACGCCACGGCTCTCTTCGGCAAGGAGAACATGAACGGCACCTTCCTCGCCGCCCTCGGCTACTCCTTCTAGAAGCTCAAGAGCCATTCAGCGACCAAACAATGAAGCTTTTCAATAAACGGTTTGTTACAGTACTGCTTGCCGCGACAGTCGCTGTGACGGCAGCTGGCCAGCAGCGCGTACTGAGAGGCTTCGATGGAGGAATGATGCTCCATACAGGATATCTTTGGGGCGCGGTCGAGCCGCTCGGCCAGGACGTCTCAGGAGCGCCGATGGGCATAGGCTGCGACTTCATCGTCTCCGAGGCTTTCCACCTTACCCTGAAGGCCGACTGGCTGAATGCCATCTCAAAATAACAGGGATTCCTGGCTAACCGGCCCACGCATCTACTTCGGCTTCATTTTCTACCACTAAGCAGAGGCCCCAAAAAGGGATGATTTTACCCTTTGCGGTGAGTGGGAGAGGGCTTCCTGCTCACGGCGGGGGTGTTTTGCCCATGACGGTGAGTGGGAGAGGGCTTCCTGCTCACCAAGTCAACCGGCGCACAGCGCCGGCGGGGTATTATAGGGTCGCGAGGGTGTTCACAGCGAGTCCAGTGGACTCGCGGCCCGAGCAGAAGGGCTTTAGCCCGCCGGATTGTGCCCCCATTATGGATTTATGCCCTACAGGGCCACGACGCGAAAAGCCACCGCTGAAGCGCCGGCTCCAAGGGGGGCGTTAGCCCATGCCGTAAAAGTAACGTCTTCCGAAAGATATTTTTCAAGAACGCTCAGGGTTGCGGGACAATGGGCGGAAGTCCCGATATTGAAATTTATGACCTCCCCTTCGCTGACCGTTTTGAATCCGGTCAAAAGAATGTCGTTATAGCGTTCAACATCCTGCGTCGAACGAACACACGCTACCGCGGCAAGTGCCATAAGCACCGCCACGGTAACGCGTATTCTTTTCATATTTTTCAGTTTAATCGATTATTTTGCAGGTCCCGGTTCTTCTCCGCCGTTTCCTCCTTCAGGTTTTTCACAAGAAACTGCGAGCACAAGTGCAATCGCAAAAAATTTCACAAAACTTTTCATATTATTCAGATTAATTCGGTTCATAATTATTTGGTACACAAAGTTATTAAAAGCCGAATTTAATTTGACAGTGCAACAGCACTATTGGATGTACAGTTAAACATTTTTTGAAATACTCCAGCGGTGTCAGGTATCCGAGTGATTTTCTCGGTCGATTCCTCACCGCCATTTACTATTATAGAATCAAATCTTAGAACCACATTTTTTGCAAAACTTCCAATTCGGATCCACAATGGAACCACAATTGGGACATGCCTTTCCTATAAGAGTCTTCCCATATTGTCTGGATTGCTCCCATTGTTTAGCCTCGTATGCCCTAACTGGTCCATAGGGGTGATCCATATCTGAATTGGCAATCCATCTGACAATCTTTCCCCAAGCGTTACTGTTTTTAAGAGCTTCATATTGCGCGCCCTGCTCAGCCCACGCTTCATAATCCATATTCTTTCTTGCCATGTATGGAATTCTCTCAAGCTTTGCAAGAGCGTGGATAAGAACATCTGCCGATGTCACGATACATGCTACTCGATCGGCTGACAGTTCAGAAGCCCTTTGCCAAGCACACAACTTCTGGCGCATTCCCTTAAGGGCTACAGCATTAATTACCTTTCCACCAAAACCATCGGCAATTGACTCGCCAAAAGAAAATAGTGCTTCTGCTAGTGTATTATAAACTACATGATTGCAAATTATATGACCGCATTCATGAGCCAATACTGAAGTTATTTCTTCTGGTGTGCATCTGCGAATCAACCCAAATGTAACCACGATATACGGTTTATCTTTACCAGAGGTCCATGAGTTTGGTATTGTGCTGTTATTCAGATACAATTCAGGAACGTCTATACCCAACCTCTCGCAAACAGGTGGCAACAGATTATATACTTCCGGCATCTGAGTCGGAGAAAGTTTCATATTTGTGGTGATATTCTCACTCCATAAGATATCATCAAGGCCCCATTCAAAGACCTTTTCCATAACGGTTCTTAGTCCAGGGAGGGACTCAAGGTCTCTTATTGCCTTGAGATCATCCGGGTGAATAAAGTCCGATGCATTCATATCACTTGAGTATTTTATATGTAAAATCGTTGAGATTAAGGGACATTCTCCGAATATCTATCTGATACTGATATTTATATCGGGCTACAACCTCATCGAAATAAGGTTCTTGATTATTCCCTCTAGACTCAACGATTGTTGTCATTTCCGGGGCAATTATCCCCCCTCCCATACTTTGTCTGAACTTCTTGGGGGTTACTAAAAAAGCTCGTGCCATAATTACCGTATTATTCCATTCCTATTTAGACAGCGAGACCATTCTCCGTCAATTGTACTTGAATTCTTTTTCCAATCGATAATTGAGAAAGAAAACCAAATGATGTATAATACACCACAGTATTTCGTAAACTGCACAATCCAATGCCATACAGGGACTACCATTTGATCCCATGCCATCTGACCATTACCAAGAAGCCAGCAAAAAATTAATGCCATCAGGCAGAGAACTTCTATCCCGAATAGGACATAATATGGGAGCAACGACAAGAAAATCCTTTTTTTGAGTTTTCCTTTGTTCGCATCGTGCTGGGCTATGTAATAAGATCTTATAACCTCACGTATTTCATCTGTCGATTTCCACTCAATGCTACAATCTGGGCAGTAATAGTTGTAATATTGTGTCGTGTATTTATCCTGAAGATAGTTGATTCCTTCCTCCGAGTAATCTCTCGCAAAGACTTTGGCAATGCTGGATCCCATAATACTTCCAACAGGACCCTATACAGAGCCGACGGCACCGCCTACTGCCCCAGCTCCATATTTTGCAAGTGCTTTCCCTGTGAAAGAGGCCCCCTTACGAAGATACCTATGGTTGATATATCCTTCAATTTGCTTGTGGCAAATTGGACATTTAGTGGTGTCTGTTTCTGTCATTGTTTCCTGAATTTTTGCCCACATTCAGTGCAGAACAAGATATCATCAGACTTTGTTTCCGGTCCAATCTCCACTGCTGAATGACAATTTGGGCAAAGTGAATAGAATGTGTCGCAAAAAGGGCAAGTTCCTTGGCCATGATCGTATGGCTGTTTCTTTTTATCCATCAGCCTTCCCAAAGACTTGATTCCATAAATAGGATTTATCCCTTTGATAAATTCCTTTCCTACATATTTTGCAAATCCTTTCCACGTAAAATGCATGTCCAGGCCAACTATCTTTTCGCAATGGGGACAATAAACGAAATAGTCAGCATCAATTGTCGCTCCACATTTTTCGCATGTGTAATGACTGAACTTCTTTTCCAAATCGACATCATCTACACTATAGGGCTCACCGCATTTCGGGCATTTGAAATATCCGGTCTTCTCTGTTGTATCCATATCTTGATTTACCATTCGTGACCGCACTTGTAGCAGACATGACCTTTTACTTTGCGTTTTTCCTCCTCATCTAGCATAGAATGCCCGGCATGAGAACCGTGAGCGGCACCTGATAACATTCCAATTGCCATAGATAAAGCAAATTTCCCGACCACCCTGACGCCTTTACCGACATAATTCAAATAAGCGGTTCCGGTGTTGTAAGACCCACATTTAGGGCACTTTTCTGTTGCCATGTTAAATAATAACATTTAACTCGCCCAGGACTACAAAAGCGAAAACACAAAAAAAGAGGCGTAGTCCTATTGTCAACGTCGCTTCGAAGGAACAGCTGAGTTTTGAGGCTCAACTCCGGCCAAGGTGAAGTTACCTGCTAGGACGAACGGAAGAACAATACTCTTACACCTCCTATCATAGGCGGCAGAATGCCGGGTATGACCGAGTGAAATAGAGCATCATCACAGCGTCTCCTAGTGTGAACCTTGGCCGGGTTTCTCGAAAGGACGTGTCAATGTCTCTTATGTCTCGTTGCCTCAAATAATGAACGCAACGCAACAAAGATAATCAAAATCTGTGATAATGCTCTAAAAGTGAAAAGGTATTGTTCTTCATAGTATAAGGGTTTCAAGGAATAAAAAGATACCGGGAGCATAAAGCCCCCGGACCAGTTGAAGAGGATGTAAACCTTTTCCCTAAGAGATGGCTATATGGCGGAGAAGTGGTCTTTCCCTAAATTTGGCTTTACACTTTACAATCGTCCATAAATGGCTGAAATAAAGTATTTTAGTCTGTAAACGAATTTGTCAAGCGAATATTCTGCTTTTGTAAAATCAAGCATTGGTTTTACGCCATTTTTACAAGTGACTTTACGGGCAAAAGGAGCAAAAAAAGATGCCTGGACCGACATCTCTCAAACCGTTGGAATAGGCTCTGAGCTCTGTCGCCAGGACTTCATAAGATAGACCGGCATGGAGGCTGAACTAGTCCGAACTTAAGTCGGGGTCAGCGCATGTCACCTGATCGGGATCAAGCCAAGGCTCTTTTCGAACCTCAGCCCCGAAACGGCTTGTCTATCTCGTTTGTATAATTTTCTGTAGGAGGACCGGCGATGTAGTTGTGCCGGTAAATCCTCCATCGTATATAAGGCTGTCAGACGCGTTGCAGACGTCCCCAACTTAATACATAATAATTGAATTGACGGCTGGATTGCGTATTTGGGCGATTTTGTGTCAACT
>JAKSJS010000050.1 GCA_024398155.1 Bacteroidales bacterium
AACTCATCGCCCGGAATTGTTTGTGGTGCTACGCGTGGGACGATAAATGAACTTTTGGGTTAAATATTGAACTAAGTGGAGTCGGTGCCGGATTTTCGGGTTGACGAGTGAGGGATTTGAGGGGAAATAATCGTAGTTTTGTTAAGTCAAAAACTATGAGAGATATGGAGAAGAATGTAGAAGAAGGAACTGGAGGTGAGATCGTTCTATATCGGCCGGATGAGAATATTACAATGGAAGTGCGGCTTGATGTCTCACATGATACGGTATGGCTCAATCGCCAGCAGATGGCAGAGTTGTTCGAGCGTGATGTGAAGACTATCGGAAAACACATCAATAATGCTCTAAACGAAGAACTTGCGGATGATTCCGTTGTCGCAAATAATGCTACAACTCAAAAAAAGGTTGAGAATCCAACTATCGCAAAATTTGCGACAGTTCAACGGGAAGGTGAGCGTATCGTAACTCGACAGGTCGAATACTATAATCTCGATGTGATTTTGTCCGTAGGCTATAGGGTTAAATCCAACCGTGGCGTTCAGTTTCGTCGTTGGGCCAATCATATTCTCAAACAACATCTCTTGAATGGTTATACCCTCAATAGGCATCTGGTGGCACTTCAGCAGCATGTGGATGATCGTTTGCTGAAGATTGAGGATAGATTGGATCGACAGCAGGAGGATATCGATTTCTACATCAAAACGAATCAGCAGCCGTCTGAGTTGGTTATCCCTACTGGATGTGTTTGGGATGCGTATTCTTATATGTCGGATTTGGTGAGGACTGCGAAGAGGAGGATTGTTTTGATTGACAACTTTGTTGATGACAGGACACTATTGTTGCTTGATAAGCGGGGCGCTAGGGTTGATGCAACGGTTTATACGAGATACAGTGAGAAGACGGAGTTGGATTTTACGAAGCATAATGCTCAGTATGAGCCGGTTAAGTGTGTCCAGTTGCCGCATGCGGTTCATGACCGCTATATGATTGTCGATGACAGCGTGTGGCTGCTGGGAAGTTCTGTGAAGGACATGGGGCGAGGTCTGACAACGATTATACGTACGGAGATAGAGCCGGAGTATATATTGGGTTGTGTGAAGTAGGGCGTATGTGGAGTAGGCGTGCAGCGTGAAATTTGACGAAAATCTTGCAAAACTGGGGTCGGAGGGGGAATTTAGAGTGAAATTTGACGAAAATCTTGCAATTTTACGATATTGATGACTTTGGTTGCGCGTTAGTTGAGTGGCTGCTTTGGCTTTTGGGGCGATAAGTGAACTTTTGGGTTAATTATTGAACCAAGTGGAGTCGGTGCCGGAATTTAGGGTTGATGAGTGAGGGATTTGAGGGGAAATAATCGTAGTTTTGTTAAGTCAAAAACTATGAGAGATATGGAGAAGAATGTAGAAGAAGGAACTGGAGGAGAGATTGTTCTTTACCGGCCGGATGAGAAGACCAGCCTTGAGGTGCGTATTGATGCCGATACAGTTTGGTTAACACAGCAACAGATAGCAGAATTATTCGGTAAGAATCAGCCTGCAATATCAAAGCATATTAGCAATATTTATCGTGAGGGAGAGCTGACAGAAAAGGGCACATATTCCATTTCGGAATATATGGGTAACGATGGCAAGCAACTATATACTGGGGTGTGTGAAGTAGGTTTTTTGCTGGATTATCAGAAAGCGCGTAAGTATTGGAACAAACTCAAGCAGAGGCTTGTGGAGGAAGGGCTTGAGTTGGTTACAAATTGTAACCAACTGTATCTGACAGAGTGAAAGTTTGTCTCAAGTTTTGACAATAATAAATTAATAATGAATGATATTATTATGAGAAGAATCGTATTTGTATTGGCGCTGATGCTGGTTGGGATCGGCGCGTTCGGACAGGAGATTGAACCGGGGATGATGGATGTCGTCAAGGGAAAGTTGTGTCTGGATGGGGTGGAGCTCAGCAGCTCGGAGGTGATGAACCTTGTGGGGACGGATATCTATTATGACACGTATGAAGATGCCGCGAAGCAGTATAAGGAAGGTAGGGGCTTGATAATATCCGGCTGTGCTTTTGCTGGTGCCGGGTTGGTGCTGACTATTGTCGGGGCCTCTTGCTTGTCGGATGTCTGTCTCGGGGTGGGAATGGGATTCTGCGCCGGTGCTGACGTTCTGCTTGCCGGCGGTTGCCCGCTTTACTGCATAGGCAAGGGACGTCTGGAGTGGACTGCGAAGCAGTACAATAAGTCGGTTCGTCCCCGTGATGTTGAGCTTGCGCCTGCCTCGCAGGGCATCGGCCTGGCGCTGAGGTTCTAGCTACTGAGTGAAAGGGCGCATGTTCCGTTATGGGAATCCCCAATAACTTCAAAATAGAACGAAGTTGATGGGGTTGCTGATTATTCGGCCGGGGATTACCGGGCCGGCGACGCTGAAGTACAGGCTCGAGATGATCTTCGCGACGGTGCTCGGGAGGAAGGTTGAGTTTGCGGGGGAGGAGATATAGGATGAAGAAAAATAAAGTAAAGTCATAATATTTTGCAAAATATTTCGTTATAAGGTAGATAATGTATACCTTTGAGCGTGTATTCTTGCAATGTGAACGATAATATGGATAAGATACAGGACATAATGGCGCGGTGGAACGCTCTGCAGCCGCTCTCGGACAGAGACAGGGAAATGCTGAGCCGCCGCTTCACCATTGACTTCAACTACAACAGCAATCATATTGAGGGCAACACGCTCACCTACGGGCAGACGGAGATTCTCCTGCTGTTCGGAAAGGTCGTTGGTGAGGCTGAGGTGAAGGATGTGCAGGAGATGGCTGCAAGCAACGTGGGGCTGAAGATGATGACCGAAGAGGCAGGGTTGAAGGACACGTCACTTACTCAGAACTTCATCCGTACACTCCATAAGGTGCTGCTGCGAGAGGATTATACCGTGTACCGCAGTTCGCCGGATGGTCAGACTACGAGTTACGTCATACACGCCGGTCAGTACAAGACCCGTCCCAACAGTGTCATCACCCGCTATGGCGACCGTTTCGAGTATGCCTCGCCCGAGGAAACGCCTGCCATGATGACGGACCTTGTGGACTGGTACAATGAGGCTGAGAAGTCAGGCCGCTTCACGCCTGTAGAACTTGCTGCCATCTTCCATTACCGCTACATCCGTATACACCCCTTCGAGGATGGCAACGGTCGCATAGCGCGCCTCTTGGCCAATTACATCCTGTCGCGCCACGGCTACCCGATGGTTGTCGTCCGTAGCCGCAAGAAGAGCGAGTATCTTGAAGCTCTGCATCGTACTGACCTTACCGTAGGGGAGTCTCCTTCGCTTGGAGCTCACGCCTCCAAGAGGGATATTCAGCAATTCCTGACCTGGTTCACTAATATGTTTGTGGAAGAGGTGACTTATAACATCCGTTTCCTTACTGAACGTGGCGACAACGTATGGTGGTTCGACGGGGAGCGGATAAAGTTCCGTAGCGATTCCACAAGCAAGATTCTTAATCTCATTCATGAGACTCCGGACATTACCACCCAGCGCCTTTCTGATGAGGTGGGAATCAATATGGCTGCTGTCAACAAGCACCTGAAGCAGCTGACCGACAAGGGCTACATCCAGCGTGTCGCGAAAGACGGCACCTGGCGTCTTGTCATCACCCCTTCGGTGTAGGGCTGCACATTGAGCGGCATTGCTTGTCAAGATAAAGCACCAGGTCATCAATAAATGGTTGAGAATCCAATTGTCGCAAAATTTGCAACGGTCGTAAATCGTGGCATCAGAGGTGAGATTGAATGATATGTTTGGGATGAAAAGAGTCATGAAATATTGTGTGGCGGTGGCTGTGGCGATCGTCGGGGCTGGGCTGTCGGGGGCTGCGCAGGAGATACGCGACAACAGCGTGTATCCTTACGTGACGCATACGTCGACGGGGTATTTCGGGCCGAACGCGTTCCCGGTGCCGGAGATGCCGGACGGAAGGACGAGCGACAGGCTCCGGGTGGAGATTGCCGGAGACCTGTATCTGGGCGAGGCCGGGGCGCCGGAGGGGAGCGTGGGCGGATGGACGGGCGACCTGTTCGCGAGGGTCGTGGTGCCGCTGTTCAGCCCGCGCGTGAACCTGTCGGTGTGGATGCCGGTCGTCGAGTGGTATGACTCGGGGGTATGCCGCGGCTATGGGTTCGGCGACGTCAACGTGAGCACTGAGATCCATGTGCTGCGCGAAAGGAAATGGAGCCCGGACATACTTCTCCGGGCGGCATGGAAGAGCGCATCGGGCGAGCAGTACGAGTACTCACGCCATTACGACTGCCCGGGGTATTTCTTCGACATGACGGTGGGGAAGTCGTTCGCGTTCGAGGGCTCGTGGGTCGAGTCGGTACGCGTTGCGGCCAATGTCGGCTTCCTCTGCTGGCAGACCAACATAAGCCGTCAGAACGACGCTGTCATGTACGGCGCCAAGGCTATTATGACGGGGCGCTGGCTGGGCGCGTCGGCCGAGCTGGCCGGCTACGCCGGATGGCAGCTCGACCGCGACAGGCCCATGACCGTCCGCGCCCGCATATATGGGCGTCTGAAGGGGTTCGAGCCGTATATCCAGTACGGCTACGGCATCAAGGACTACCCCTTCCACCAGCTCCGAGTGGGGCTTGTATACAACATTGATATACTTTCCGGAAAGTGATTATCCGTTTGATAAAAAATAATAGAGAGAATTATGAAAGAAGTTATTGCCAGTCCTGATGCGCCGAAGGCGATCGGACCTTATTCCCAGGCTATCAGGATGGGAGATCTTTTGTTTGTTTCCGGACAGCTTCCTGTGGATCCGGTAGCGGGCGGGATGCCTGCCGGCATCGAAGCCCAGACGCGCCAGTCCCTCAAGAACCTTGGAGCGATACTCAAAGAGGCCGGGATGGATTACAGCAATGTCGCCAAGACGACGGTCCTTCTCAGCTCGATAAAGGACTTCGGCGCGATGAATGCTGTGTATGCTGAATTCTTCCCTTCGGAGGCGCCGGCGCGCGTCTGCTACGAAGTAGCCGCGCTCCCCATGGGCGCCCTCGTCGAAATCGACGCCATCGCCGGGTAGGTAAATGCCTTTTATTGCGCTATCCGAAATCTGTTGGTTGTCCGGCTCCGATGAAACATTATTCTTTAGGCAAGCATCCGCTTGCCTTTTTTTTGTGAAGATGTTGTAATATAATGTTATTACACGTACCTTTGTGGCATGAACGAGATATATTTTGAAGCAAAAGGTGA
Source organism: Bacteroidales bacterium (assembly GCA_024398155.1). Taxonomy (GTDB): domain Bacteria; phylum Bacteroidota; class Bacteroidia; order Bacteroidales; family UBA932; genus Cryptobacteroides. The sequence goes on from JAKSJS010000050.1 coordinate 5,250, forward strand.
GGCGCTACTTGAGAAGATAGGTATGTCCAAGGCGGAGTTCGCCCGCAGGATGGGCATCCAGCGCCAGAATGTGAAGGCGCTCTTTAAGAGCAAGGACCTTCGTGTGATCCAGAAGGCCGCGGATGTAATTGGTGTGCCATGGATATTTCTGGTTGGGTACACGGAGAAACCTGATATCTATCAGCTCCCTATGCTCACTTATGAGGAGTATCTGGATTTTGCACGACAGTACCCTGGGGAGTATGATGTCCCGGACAATGACTGCAGTGACGATCCATTTGAGATTGCACCAGAGGATATCCCGACGGGGGATAGTGTGGAGGATAGAAGGAGGAGACAAAAGATTATCTTCAGTTTTTATAAACACTGGCGCGAGACTCATCCTGAGATGAGGATGTTCAATGATAGTCTAGGTGACTGGATTTATGTAAGACATATATCCGTAGAGGAGACTGCCGGTCACGCATCTTTGACTTATCTCTCAACTTTGGCTGTGCTACAGTTGGATACTATTATGAGAGATGCTGTATACGTTGGAGAGAAGGGCGCGAAGAGCGAAACGCAGAATCAGAAACAGTTTACAAAGATGATCCAGCTACGGCATACACTTCCTGGAATTGGCCGTGTGAGGTTGATGGTCGGAGTAAAGAAACAAGATAAGACAAAGGTGCAATATTGCATTACATCGATAGATGCTATGCGGGAGGCAAAAAAACAAGGCAGCCTCAAATGAGACTGCCTGTAGAAATGCCCACGTGAGCGGAATTACTTCAAGAGCCAGGGCAACGTGTGCGGGACTTCGCGCTTTCATCGTAAGCCCATCCTCTCTCACGATTTGTTGCAAAGGTAGTAATTTTTTAGAATTACAAGTGTTTCGCGTGTATTTTTTTCTACTTGGGCTATCCATCCACGCTTTGTTTTTCTGCTTTTGCCATCATTGTTAATCTATGGTTCATCCAGGGCGTACCCGATGAAGGTATAAACAAACAAGGCAGCCTCAAATGAGACTGCCTGTAGAAATGCCCACGTGAGAGGGCTAGAGGTTGACGATGTTGTTGGGGGAGATGTTGTTCTGCTTGAGCCAGTTGGAGTATCTGAGGGCAGCATCGAAGGTCTTGAAGCGGCGGTCGCCGACCATGTAGCGGTCGGGCTCGGGCTTGGGAGCCTGGGGCTTTTTGGTGTTCTTGGTATTTGAGCTGGTGGAACTGTAATTTCCCTCTTCCCCAATCCACGAGAACAATATCGTGACGAGAACTATCACTGCGACGTAGGTTACCAGGCCGAGGAATTTATGTTCGATGGCCCAGATGGTGAACTTCTTGGGCAGGACAAAGAAGGCGACAGTAAGCGCGAAGGCCGAGATCAGCGTCCACTTGATCAGAGTGCCGATGAAGCGGAGCACGCGGCTGTCGCGGCTTCTCAGGAACATTGACAGGATGGCAAGGAACAGGAGGATACCGGCAAGTATGCCGATCATCTGGAGATTGTTGAGCCCAAGGGCGTCGCGTAAGTGTTCTACCATGGCGAGTGGTTATTAATCCTTACAAAAATAGGAAAAATTTGCAAATCAAAGAATATTGCCTAAATTTGCAGTCCCAAACATGAAGGGTGCGTTGGCCGAGTGGCTAGGCATTGGTCTGCAAAACCAAGTACAGTGGTTCGATTCCGCTACGCACCTCACAAAAAAAGGCTCACAGGTCGTGAGCCTTTTTTCGTGAGGTGCTGGGCACCTTCTATTATCGGGGATTCTCCCCGAACCCCTCGGCGCCAAGCGCCGGACGGCAGAAGCCGTCTTAGCTCACAGGTTGTGAGCCTTTTTTTGTGAGGTGCTGGGCACCTTCTATTATCGGGCTTGTGCTACTCGATCTCGATGAAGCAGACGGTGTTGGGGGGAAGGACGACGGTGGTCTCGACGAGGCCGTCCTCACCGATTGTGATGTTGGCCTTCTCGGGATAGAGGGTCGAGCATTTGCGGTATTTGTCGTGGTTCTCCTCGAAGAGCTCGCGTGCCTTGGAGTTGGCGAATGCGGGGACGCAGCAAGGATCGTCGGGGGACCAGCTGCAGTCGTCGTTGCCTATGCCGGCTTTCTTGCGGTCCTCGACCCACTCGTCGAACCAGTTGCAGTCGTCGTCGATGCGGCTCTTGATGAGCTTGTGCTTGCCCTGGAGGCCGGTCTCGATCTCGAGCTTGACGGCGACTTCCTTGTCGTAGCTCAGCGAATTGTAGAAGTTGTAGACCATGACCATGGTCTTTCCGGTCGTCGGGTCGACGCCGGCAAGTCCGCGGACTTCGGCGTCGGGGACGACCTTCTTGACGGAGGTCGTTATCGGGAGACGGTTCATGCCGGCCATGTTGTGGAGGTTGTTGGCGACATGGAAGGACATGCTCGGGTTGCCCTCGAGGAGGGAGTCGGAGAGGTAGTACCAGGAGGAGAGGTAGGAGCCGCCGGCCTCCAGCATCTGGAGGTAGAGGCGGGCGTCATAGGCGGCCATGTAGGTGAAGCCTACTATGCGTGAGTAGAGGTCGGACTTGGCGGAGCCTTTGGTGGCGCCGAGGATGCGGCCCTCGTCGACTCCGTAGACAAGGTTGTTGAGGCCGTACTTCTCGGCCGTCGACTTGAGGAAGGAGATGCAGTCGTAGAGGGAAAGGCCGGAGGTGAAGTGGCCGGGGCTTGAATCGTAGAAGGAGGAGGAGAGATAGGAGATGTGGGTTCCTTTGCCGCCGTTTGCGTAGTTGGTGCCTTCGGCGCAGTGCTTTATGAAGTTGCGCTCGTCCCAGAGGCCGGCGGTCACTGTCATCGAGTGGGCGCCGATGTAGGCCTCGGGGCCGAGGACGTCGGTGACGGCCTGGGTGGTCCAGTCGTAGATCTTGCAGAACTCTTCCTCACCGCTCTTTGCGGACTTCTCGAGGCCCCAGAACCAGTCGCTGTTCTCGTACTCGGTGTAGACTCCGAAATGCCAGGTCTTGACCTCGTCGAGACCGAACTCGGAGACGAGGGCTTCGATTATCGCGCGGATGTATTTATAGTACTGGGGATAGTCCTTGGGGGGATAGACGTTCACGCCGAAGGTGCCGGTATAGTAGTCGGTCGCAAGCTTCTGGGGGACGTTGCCGAGCTTGATGTGGGGCTTCGCGCCGAGGGCGAGTATGCCGCGACAGTTCTCGATGAGGTTGTCGAACTTGTAGTCGTCAAGGACGGTCATGTCCTTGGGATTGCGGAAGAGGTCGCGGCTGGAGTTGCCTCCTGTCGCTGTCATGAGCTGGAAGTACTCGACGAAGTTCATGATGTTCACCTTGCCGGTCGGGATCTCGGGATTGATGAACGTCCTTCCCATGTCCCAGAGGTTTACGTTGGAGGCGAGGTTGGGGATCGTCGCGCCGGGGGCGCTGGCGTCTATCCTCATGAGGTGGGTCGCGGGAATCTCCTCCTTGGGTTTGGGGGGAGGGGTTACGGGAGCTTCGGGCGTGCATGCTGAAAGGAGCACGGCCGCGAGCATTGCGGATGTGAACATATGCTTCATGGTGTTATTGTAGATTGATTTCTTCGTTGATTACGTCGAGGATGGCCTGGAGGTAGCCCATCTCGGCTTCTGTATGGCCGCCGTCGGCGCCCTTGACGAGCTTGACGTCAGCGCCGATCGAGGTGAGATAGTCGTAGAGGATGTCGGAATTGACGGAGGGGACGACGTCGTCCTCGGTCGAGTGGTAGAGGAGGATCTTAGTCCCGGTCTTGGGCTTCCAGCCGCTCGAGACGGAATAGCCCTCGAGGACTTCGCGGAGCGTCCTTATCTCCTCGGAGGTGCCGTCGAAGGCCTCTTCGGTAAGTATGCCGGCGAGCTTGTCGGTGCCGATGTTCCTCATTATGGTGCCGTAGGAGTACTTCTTGGAGAGTATCCACTCCTTGTAGCCCGAGAGAAGGGGCTCGCGGAATATCTTGGAGTAGTCGAGCCCGAGGCCCTCGCACTCGTTGGTCGCTATGATGGTCAGCGGGATGAAGATCGCGGCGGCGGGGTAGGTGTCCTTGAAGTATTCGTCGAAGGAGGCGCCGAGGTCGTAGGAGCCGGCTCCGGCGAAGGAGTAGGCGAACTTGACGGCGTCATCGGGGTTCTCGGAGATGTACTTGAGGTTGGCGATAGTGTTGAAGCCGCCCTGGGAGTAACCGAGGTTGTAGTTGTCGCAGGTCAGGATAAGCCCCCTCTTGCGGAGGATCTGACGGGCGGTCTTGAAGGCGTCGATACTGCCTTTGGCGGTCACGCGGGAGTTGAGGTAGGCCTGGGGCTTGTCCTCGGAGGCGCCGAAGCCGTAGTAGTCGGGCATGACGACTGCGGCGCCCGCCCATGCGAGCATCGCCTCTTCGTTGAGGCTTCGCGTCGGGCACTGGCCGGCCTCGACTATGGAGGCGTGGTTGGCAAGGACCATCCCTATCGGGGCCTTGCCGAGGCCGTAGAGCATCTCGAGGATGTAGAGCCTTGCGGAGAGGGTCACTTCCTTGCCGTCGGGGCCTACGGAGGGGTATTCGTAATTTATCGCGAGAACGGGCTTGCGGGCCATCTCGCCGAGGTACTCCTCAGCGTAGGGAATGAGGTCGTCGAGGTGCTTGTCCTTGAGGAGGACGCTTATTCCGGAGATCTTTTCGGTGGAGGTTATCTCATAGGGGTACTCGGGGGTCTCGGGGGCCTCCGGCGTGTCGGTCCCCTGATCGGGCGCGGGCGCTGGCTTGCCGCAGGCGAGCAGCATCAGGGCGGCGAGGGCGGTTATGAAATATCGGCGGAAATTCATTCGTGTTCCATTTATCTCTCAAAGATACGACATTTTTTTCTAAATTAGCGGTCCGAACCAATCACAAGACTGTCATGACCATTCTCGTCAAGTCCATTTTCGAATTTATCGGCACCCTCGTACTGGTGCTCCTTGGAGACGGCGTATGTGCCGCAACTTCCCTCAATAAGTCCAAGGCCCAGGGCGCCGGATGGACGGTCGTAACCCTCGGATGGGGCTTCGCCGTCATGTGCGGCGTATTCATCGCCGGCCCTTATTCCGGGGCCCATCTCAATCCGGCCGTAACTGTCGGGCTTGCATTTGCGGGCTCTTTCCCCTGGTGCGACGTGCTTCCTTACTGTGTCGCCCAGATGGCCGGCGGCTTCCTCGGCGCTGTCCTCGTATACCTTTTCTATAAGGACCATTATGACGCTACTCCCGACGGATCGACGAAGCTCGGTACCTTCTGTACTGCTCCTGCAATACGTAACAGATGGAGGAATTTCTTCTGTGAGTTCGTAGGGACCGCTCTCCTCGTTTTCGTGATACTTCTTTTCGCGACTGAGGGCAATACTCCCGCGGTGGGTATGGGTGCGCTGGGCGCTTTCCCTGTGACCTGCCTGATAATGTCTATAGGTATGTCGCTCGGCGGAGCGACCGGATACGCGATCAATCCCGCCCGCGACCTTGCGCCGCGTCTTGCCCATGCTGTCCTTCCTATAAAGGACAAGCGTGACAGCGACTGGGGCTACAGCTGGATTCCTGTAGCCGGTCCTATGGCCGGAGGCGTGTTCGCGGCCCTTGTCTATCTTCTTCTGATAAACTTCTAGCCGTTCTCGTCAAGTATCCTCCTGAGAAGGGGGAGGGATTCCTTGGGGATGTCCTCGAGACGGTAATTGCCGGATTCCACGATAGCGCGGAGCTCCTTTTCGGAAAGGGGTTCCGCGTTCTTCTTTCCACGGCATACGTCGCACTCGCCGCAGGGGGCGGCGTCCTTCTCGCCGAAGTACGCGAGAAGGTACGCGGCCCGGCAGGTGTCCTCTCCGGTCACGTAGCCTTCCATCACTCCGAGACGCTCCCGGAACGAGCTCCGTAGCATCTCGTAACGCTCCGGGTTCAGGGCGAGGTCGGACGGGTAGTAGCGGTTGTGGTGGAGGAAGAGGATTGTCGCCGTATCGCAGGGGATGTACTTTATAATGTGCTCTACTGCAAGAAGGTAGAGGAGTTTCCTCAGGGAGGGGACCGTCAGGTCGAGGGCCGCGCAGACCTGGTCCTCGTCTATCGCGACGGGGGAGGAGAAGATGCCGGTATGACGCCTCATGAGGTACTCGAGGAGGGGACCCATCGCGGGCTCGCGGAGGTCAGTCTCGTAGAGGGCTGTGCGGCTTGTCATGATCTGGATGCGGGTAGGGATGTCGACATCCTCGGAAAGGGTCCAGTGGCCTTCACGCTCTATGTATTTTATGGCGTAGAAGGCTTCGGACTGGTTGAGCTTGAAGCGGCGGCAGAAGTCGGACATGTTGAACTTCAGCTGGCGGAACTCGCCGGTCTCGTAGGGGATCTCGAAGGCCATGTGGACCTTGTGGTAGATGGTCTCAATGTATTCGAGGGTGGGGAAGGAGACCTTCTCTATCTGGCGGAGGCGCTTGAGGTCGGTCGCGTTCCAAAGGAGGACGGCGTAGCTACGCTTGCCGTCGCGGCCGGCCCTTCCGGCCTCCTGGAAGTAGCTCTCTGGGCTTTCCGGCATGTCGTAGTGGACGACGAAGCGGACGTCCGGCTTGTCGATGCCCATGCC